>JACCXW010000036.1 GCA_013696785.1 Geodermatophilaceae bacterium
ACGGTCGCGCTGTCTGGCGGGGTGTTCCAGAACGTCGTCCTGCTGGAACTCGTGACGGACGGGCTCGAACAGGAGGGTCTGCGTGTCCTCAGCCACACGCAGGTCCCGTGCAACGACGGCGGCATCAGCCTCGGCCAGGTAGCGGTCGCTGCCGCGCGAATCGTCAGCGGATGACGCGGAATCGGAGGCTGGTCCTCGCCCCGACCTCCGTGACGCCGAGCTTCTCGAGCTTGGTCTGCTCGAGTTCCGGGTGGTCCAGTAACCGCAGTCCGGCGCCAAGGAGGACCGGCATTACGTCGACGTGCAACTCGTCGACCAGGCCGGCCAGCAGCAGCTGCTGGGTCACACCGGCGCCCCCCACCACCTGCACCGTCTTCTCCCCGGCGGCTGCCGATGCCTGTGCGATCGCTGACTCGACCCCGTCGGTCACGAACGTGAACGTCAAGTGCTCGTCCTGCTTCGGCGCGACGGCGGGCGGTTCGTGGGTGACGACGAAGATCGGCACCTGGAACTCGTAGGCACCGACGTAGGAGTCCGGGTCCCCCATCGCGAACGTCCGCCGGCCCATCAGGACGGCGCCGGTCGCCTCGATCGCGGCATTCATGTAGGGCGTGCCCTGGAGCGCGTCGAGGTCGGTATAGAGGCGGCCGGCTCTGCCGTCCTCGTCCTCGACGAACCCATCGAGTGACACCGTCATCCCGGCGATCACCTTGGCCATGATTCCTCCTGTCTCGTCAGGAGTTCAGACCGTGGCGGGTGCCAGGAATCATCGAAGGCCGCGACGCGCAACGTCCGTAGCTCCAGCCGCGACAGCGACCGGAGCTACGGACGTCATAGCAGTGTTGAGCTCAGCCGCCGGAGTTGTCGGTGCTGTCCGATCCGCTCCCGCTCGGGTCCACCGAGGTCCTGGAGCGCTCGTCCGAGGTTCCTACCGGGCGCCCGTCCTTGTACCCGACGGTCTCCTTTCCGGCCTCCTCGCCTTCCTGCTTGACGACGTCCTCGCCGCCGCGGTTGATCGATTCGCCGACGCCGAGCGGCGTCGCCGCCGTCGTGTCCGTGCCGGAGACGCCCTCGCGTTCCTCGTCGGACACCTCGCGGCCCGGTCCCGGCGGTGGGGCGGAGTTCTCGGCGTCGTAGGCTTTCTTCGTGCCCTCGGCGTTGTCCGGGTTCGGCTCCACCGCCCCGTGCGTTCCGTACTGCTCCGCCATCGGCACGTCCTGCGGGTCGGCCGGGCCGCCCTGGTTCTCACTCATCCGGACTCCTTTCGTCCCGTGGGACGCTCAGCAGATTCGTGGGAGCGGGTCCCCCACGAGTAGGTCGACGATCCTCGTGCCGCCGAAGGAGGTCTTCAAGAGCACGAGTCCGGGTGGGTCATCCTTCACGCGACCGATGATCGCGGCCCCCGCGCCGAGGGGATGTGATTGGAGCGCGGTCAGCGCGGCGTCGGCCTGATCGCCGGCGACGACAGTCACCAGCCGGCCCTCACAGGCAACATAGAGCGGGTCGATTCCGAGCAGTTCGCAGGCGCCGTTGACGATCGGGTGAACCGGTACGGCGGCCTCGTCCACGACGACCGATACCTGGGAGGCGACGGCGATCTCGTTGAGGATCGTCGCCACCCCGCCGCGGGTCGCGTCTCGCATCATCCGCACTCCCGGCACCGCGTCCAGCAAGGCCGCCGCGATCTCGTTCAACGGGGCGGTGTCGGACTCCAGGTCGGCCTCGATGTCGAGTTCGCCGCGGCACAGCATGATCGTGACGCCGTGCTCGCCGATCGGGCCGGAGACAAGGACTGCGTCTCCAGGCTGCACACTCGCCGCGCGCAGCGGCACGTCTCTTTCCAGTACGCCGACGCCCGCGGTGTTGATGTAGCAACCGTCGCCCTTGCCACGCTGCACCACCTTGGTGTCGCCGGTGACGACGGTGACGCCGGCCCGCTGCGCCGCGGCGGCCATGGAGGCGACGATCGTGCGCAGGTCGTCGACCGGGAAGCCCTCTTCGAGGATGAACCCGGCGGACAGGTACAGGGGCCGGGCGCCGCTCATCGCCAGGTCGTTGACCGTGCCGTTCACCGCGAGGTCGCCGATGTTGCCGCCAGGGAAGAACAGCGGGGACACCACGAAGGAGTCGGTCGTGAACGCCAGCGTCGCCGTACCGATGGTCAACGATGCGGCGTCCTCGAGTTCGGCGAGCACCGGATTTCCGAGCGCGTCGAGGAAGATCGCCTCGGTGAGCGTCCGGCTGGCCTTGCCGCCGGCACCGTGCGACATGGTGATCCGCGGCTCCTTGATCCGAGCCTTGCGACGGCGAGCCCGGTCGATCCGCTCGAGCACCTGCTCCTCGCGGGTCAACGCCACCGCGCCGGCGTGCTCGGCGACCGCCTCCTCGGCCCAGTTTGCCTGCGCTTGTTCCGAGGGCGGCGCGCTCTGCTCAGGAGGTGCGGTGTCCTGCCGACTCACGGTCGCGCCGGGCTGAGTTCGATGTCGACCGTGCGCGTCGCTTCCTTGACCCGCTCCCGGGTGAAGCGGCCGAAGTTGTAGTACGCCGCGCAGGCTCCCTCGGAGGACACCATGCAGGTGCCGATCGGGGTCTCAGGGGTGCACGCCGTACCGAACACCTTGCATTCCCACGGCTTCAGCACTCCCTTGAGCACCTCACCGCACTGGCAGGCCTTCGGGTCAGCGACCCGCACACCCGGCACGTTGAAGATTCGCTCGGCGTCGAAGGCGGCGTACTGCTCGTTCACAGCGAGTGCGGAATGCGAGATGAAGCCGAGACCGCGCCACTCGAAGTACGGCCGCAGTGCCATCGTCTGGTTGATGACCTTCAGCGCCTTGAGGTTGCCGTCCCACGGGACGACGCGGCTGTACTGGTTCTCGACCTCGCAGCGGCCCTCCTTCAACTGCAGCATGAGCATGTAGACCGACTGGAGGATGTCCAGCGG
>JACCXW010000040.1 GCA_013696785.1 Geodermatophilaceae bacterium
GGAGTACGGCTTGCCGGCCGTCGTCGGTGTGGTAGATGCCACCCGGCTGATCCCCGATGGGCAGCGGATCCGCGTGCACGGAACCGACGAGTGCGTCGAGATTCTGCCTTGACTGATCACACCGAGAAGGCTCATCCGTAGCGGGTCCGGCCAAAACAATGCCAAGCAGTTGATCTTTCTGGATCAGCGTCGAATAGGCCGGGCTCGGATAGGTCCGGTGGGTCCGCTGGCCGGATTTCCGGCTGCACACGGACCGCCAGGACGCTGAAGTTGCGCTGCGCGAGGCGTGGCACCGCGCCGCGAACGAGCTGGTGGAGCTCGCCTGCGGCGGGGGCCGTGGCAGGACCGGTACCGCGCTGGCTTGCCTGGCGGTGCTGGACGGTGTGCCGCCTGCCGAGGCGGTCGCCTATGTGCGCGAGAACTATGACCCGCGGGCCGTCGAGACGCCCTGGCAGCGCCGCTACGTCACCCGCTTCACTACGTCGTAGGCGGCGTACCGGTAGCCGATCGACTACTGGTAATCGATCTGTCGCGGCAGGGATCGCGACGGCACCCACTCATGCGGTTCGGGTCAGCTGGTGACGTGGCGTAGGAATGCCGCGGCTGCCGCGCTCAGGCGGTCGGTGCACCAGACGAGGGCGTAGTCGAACGTAGCCGGTCCGGCGATGGGGACGCAGATCAGGCCCGGGCGTGGGTAGAGGAGTTCGGTCTGTGCGCCGACGATGGCCACGCCGTGGCCTGCGGTGACGTAGGCAAGGATCTCTTGGAACCGGGCAGGGTAAGGCTTCTGGGTGTCACGGTCGCGCTGCCCTCCGGTACGGAGAGGTGGTGGTCGATCCAGTAGGTGGGCAGGTTCTGCGCGAAGAGGACGGTCTGATCGGCCAGGTCGGCGGAGGTTGCGCACGTATGCCCGGCTAGGGGATGGTCGACGGCCACAGCGAGCATCGCCGCTTCGGACAGCAAGACCGGGCCGACGGCGAGGTCGGGTTCGTCGACGGGCAGCGGGAGCAGGGACAGGTCGACTTCGGCTCTGCGCAGTGGCCCGTACAGGTCGGCGAGGGCGGTCTCGCGGATCCTCACCTGGTAGCCGGGCGTCAGCTCGCAAAAGGCGTCGACTAGCGGAAGGACGCGTTGGGCGGCGGCCGCGGACATGTAGCCGATGTCTAGCTGGCCTGCAATCCCGTGTCCGGAGGCGGTTGCTCGCGCGATTGCGGCCTGGATCTGCGCGTGGGCCGGGCGCAGGTCATCGAGAAGTTGCTGGCCGAGCGGGGTCAGTTCCACCCGGCGGGTGGTTCGGGTGAACAGCGGTGCGCCGAATCGACGCTCCAGTCGGCTGATCGTCTGACTGACCGCCGCTGCGGACAGATGCAGGCGTTGGGCGGTCCGCGCAAAGTGCAGCTCCTCAGCGAGAGTGAGGAACACGTCGATCTCCTGGCGCTCGACAGCCCCTACTTTCGTCAGTCCGGATTAGCAATCGTTGCAGATCTGGTCGTTGATGGTCATGCGCCGCGGCAGCAACGATGAGACCGGACCAGCGACGACCATGGAGGACCTATGCCGACCGGCTACACCGAGCGCGGCAACGTGGCCGACCGGCTCGCATGCGTCACCGGGGGACCGCAGCCCGATCTGGACCGGAACCACGAGCACGCGAACGCCAAGGACGTCGTCATCATGGGTGGCGGCACCTTGGCACACAGCCACCTCGATGCCGGGCTGGTCAACGTGCTCGTCCTACACGCCGCGCCTGTCGTCCTCGGCGTCGGAACTCCGCTGTTCCCGCCAGCGTCGGGCGACCCGGCTGGGACTCGAGCTGATCAACTCACGCTCAACCGCGGCCGCCTTGCACCTCACCACCGAGCGATCAGCGGAGTGAACCAGTGACCAGCGGATGGGCAAGCGTCCCGCGGCTGCTCGCCCAGCACGACTACCTCGTCCTCGGGACCGCCGACGCCGAAGGCCGCCCGTGGGTCACCCCTGTGTTCTACGCCGCTCGGACGACCACTGCATCTTCTGGGTGTCCGCGCCGGACAGCCGGCACTCGCGCAACATCGCGCACCGCTCGACGATCGCGATCACAATCTTCGACTCCCACGCGCCGATCGGCGCAGCCGAGGCTCTCTACCTCGAAGCGAGTGCCACACCAGTCCACGACCACGACCGCCGTACCGCCGTCGACATTCTCAACTCCAGGCTGCCCGTCGGCCGTCAACTCGCGACATGCGACCTTGTGCCCCCTGGACCATTGCGGGTCTACCGAGCCGACGTAACCCAGCACTTCGTCCTCGTTCGAGGCGGCGACAAGCAGTTCGACAATGTCACTGACATGCGCCTCGCGGTCGCACCCGCCGAATCGAACCGAAGATGATTTGTCGTTCCACAAGCCCAACCGTCAGCGCCGTCCGGCCTGCGGCATTCCGCAGCGGGTTCGTCTCGTGAGACGGGCGCACGGCAGAGCCTTCACCTGGTGGCTGGCCGATGAGAAGTGCCGCTGGGCGTCGTCTGTGTGTAAGTGAACGCTGTTTGGATCGGCCGGCCTTGGCCACACTGAGAGGAAGCACTCATGACGCTGGTGACCTGCGACATGTCCAGCTCGCTCGACGGGTACGTCACTGGCCCGAATGATAGCCGCGAGAACCCATTCGGCGACGGTGCCAGGATGCTGCACGACTGGCTGTCCGACGCGGCGACCGACGATGACCGGGCCATCCTGCAGGAGATGCTCGACGGCGTTGGCGCACTCGTGATGGGTCGCACGTCATTCGACAAGAACGAGGGTGACGGTGGTTGGGGTGCCGGCGGCCCTGTCGGCGATATCCCATGCTTTGTGATCACCCATAACGAGCCGACCGCGTCTTACCCACCCGTGTTCACGTTCGTCGCCGACGGCGTGGTCAGCGCGATAGAGCAGGCCAAGCACGTCGCGGGCGACAAGTTCGTCACCCTATTCGGCGCGACGGTCATGCAGCAGGCACTCCCGCTCGGGCTGGTCGATGAGATCCGCGTGCACGTGATCCCGGTCCTGCTGGGAGGCGGCACGCCCCTGTTTGCCACGCTGGACTCGGCGATCACCCTCGAACGCACCCAGGTGCTAGCGACCCCTGCTGCGACGCATCTGGGATTTCGGGTAGTTCGATGAGCCGTAGCCATACATGGTGTCG
>JACCXW010000072.1 GCA_013696785.1 Geodermatophilaceae bacterium
AGGCCACCATCGACGTCGGCAGCGACCAGCCGAAGTTCAGGGTGAGGATCGAGGCGGTGTATGCGCCGATCGCCATGAAGGCCGCGTGACCGAAGGAGAACTTTCCGGTGGCAGCGGTGATCCAGTAGCCGAGGGCAAGCAGGATCGCGATGCCCAGCTTGATGACGACGGCCTCGGTGTAGGCATCCACTACGGCGCCTCCGCGGCGAGACGTACGTCGGCGCGCATCTGTCAGACCCGGCCCACGACGCCGGTGTTGCGGGTGAACAGGCCCTGCGGCCGGGCCACCAGGGTGATGCCGACGAGGAGGAAGACGATCAGGTCGCGGTACGTCGCCGACAGGTAGGCCACGGTCATCGTCTCGATGACGCCGATCATCAGTCCCGCGACGACTCCGCCGGTGATGTTCCCGAGCCCGCCGAGCACGATGACCATGAGGGCGGTCAACGTGGTCTCGAACCCGGTGAAGGGACTCACGGTGTGGAAGGACAGCCCGGTCAACAGTCCCGAGGCGCCGGCCAGCGTCCCGGAGACCACGAACGTCAGCAGGATCACCCGTTGGACCGGAACGCCGAGGAGCCCGGCCATGTCGGGATCGTCGGAGACGCCGCGGATGGCCGTACCCCACGGCGTCCGGTTGAGGAAGCCGTAGAGCAGTACGGTCATCAGTGCGGCGACCGCCAGGATGATCAGCTGATCGCCGACGATGCGCAGCGGCCCGATCTCGATTCGGACGCCCTCCAGCACGCTGGGTACCCGTCGTTGATCGCTGCCGAGCAGGCGCGTCACCAGGGACGTGATCACCAGGCCGACACCGAGGCTGCTCAGGATCGGGGCGGTGTGGTACTGCGCGCTGACGAACCGGAACGACAGCAGGAAGGTGATTCCGGCGATCAGCGCACCGACCGCCAGGGACACCAGGAAGGCCAGCACGAACGGTAGGTCGAGCCGGGACAGGAACAGCGAGCCGCAGATCGCGCTGACCATGGCGGTCTCACCGAGGGCGAAGTTCAGCCGGTCCAGGGCACCGACGACCAGATTGAAGCTCAGAGCGATGAGCGCGAACGTCGTACCGAGCAGCAACCCATTGACCAGTTGCTGGATCAGCATGGGTTTCCTGTTCTGTCGCGGGGGTGGTCCTCGACGGCGTCCACGAGCGCGCGCCTAGGCTTAGCTGCCCACCTCGCTGATCACGAACGCACCGTTCTCGACCACTGCGTACAGCTCCGGGCGGTCACCGGTGCCGTCCTCCGCGAAGGTGACGTCGCCGGACATGCCCTCGTACGCCTCGACGTCCTCCAGATAGTCCAGCAGGCCCTGCCGATCGTCCTCGAGCGTGTCGGGGCTGGCGGTCACGCCGCTGTCGGTGAGGTAGGTGGCGATGAGATTGACGATGTCGAAGGCGTAGGAGAAGTTCAGCGACACGGCGTCGAGGTCGTTGTCCTCCTCCGCCTGCGCCAGGAGCGAGGCGGCCGGCTCATCGGGGTTGTCCGGGTTGAACTGCGCGGCGGTCAGCGTCCCCTCGGCTGCGTCGCCGGCGCCGTTGATGTAGTCCGTGCCGCCGGCTTGCAGCGAACCGGTGCCGATCAGCAGCGACTCGAGGCCCTGCGCCCGGATCTCCACCGCGATCCGGGCGGCGTCGGCCGGGCCGGCGGCCAAGGCGATGACGTCCGGGTTCGCCGATGCCATCGAGGTGACCTGGGAGGCGAAGCTCGAGTCACCCGAGGCGAACGTCACCGTGGAGACGAGCTCGACGTCGCTTGCGTCGAAGACCTCGTTGTACAGATCTCCCTGCGCCTGCGTCGTGGCGTTTGCCTCGTCCACGATGATGGCCGCGGTCTGGACAGCCTCCTGCGCCATGATCGCTTCCAGCACCGGGATGCTGTTGGAGGCATCGGGCGCGGTCATGGTGAACGACCACGGCCGGCTCGGTTCCAGGACGCCGGGACGTCCGGCGCCGGCGCTAAGCGCGGGGACCTGCAGGTCGGCCGCGATCGCACAGGCGATCTCGCAGCCGGCGCTGTCGACGGGCGCGAGAAGGGCGAAGATCTCCTCTTCTGTGACCAGTTGCGGGATGGCCGTTACAAGGGTCTGCGGGTCGTTGCGCGCGTCGACCTCGACGAGTTCGATGTCGCGGCCGTTCACGCCCCCGTCGGCATTGATCAGGTCCACCGCGTAGTTCGCACCCGCGCGCATCGTGGCGCTGTTCGTCGCGAAGGGGCCTTCGGAGCTGTGCACCAGACCCAGCCGGTAAGGCCCGGCGTCGGACTGGTCGTCACCGCCGTCGCTGCCCTCGTCACCGCCGCCGCATGCGGCGAGCAGGAACGTTGTGAGTACGACGCAGACCGTGCCCCTACGACCGATGGATGCTGTGCGCACGCCGGGGTTCCCTTCCGTGGGTCCTGCTCGATGGGGGTCGCGATGGGCGAACGCGGCGCTGACCCCGTCTGTGTATGGCAGAACGGCTTTCTGGACAGTAGTGAAACCGCGCGGATAGTGTCAAGGCTCTCGTGCGCAGAGCAGATACCCTCTCTCTCCTGCGGAAAAGTCGTCGACGAAAGGTCTTACGATGTCGGTCTTCGAGTACCGCCACTACGAGCTCGCGCCTGGGAAGCAGGAACTCACCCGCAGCTACGTCCGCGAGTGCAGCGAGCCGAACATGCGGCGGCACGGCTTCCGGATGCTCGGTCCCTGGGAGGTCATCGCGGGTACGACGAACGCCCTGCACTACATCCTGGAATGGGACAGCTTCGACCACCGGGAACGGGGCTGGGCCGACTTCTACGCAGACCCGACCTACCAGCGCGACCGCGCCCGGATCATGGCCGACGGAGAAATTGCGCTACGCGCCAATGTCGCGTTCTGGCGGCCCATGCCCTAACGGCTTCCGGCTGTCCCGGCTGTCCCGGCTGTTCCGGCCGAGACGAGACATGGCGTCCAACTGGCCCAGTTGGCACACTGCCCGGCCCGCGGGTCGTCGCTGGCAGCGGCACCGACCAGTCCCATGACGAGGCTGAGTCCCTCCATCTGCAGCGGAGACCGGGCTGTGTACACGCAGCTGTCGTCGACGTACCAGCACGCCGTAGACGTGTCGTGCTGGTAGCTGATCCGGTAGCGGTGCTTGTCCCCCGCTGTCGTCCCGACGTCGCTGATCACCCGGTGGGAAAACGTCTCGGCGGCGGACACCACGCCGGGCACCCCGAGCCGCCGGTGGACAGCGAGGATCGCGTCGTTCGTCACTTCGAAGCCCAGCACCATACCGGTGGGAAGGTCGTGCAGGCCCAGCTCCCCCAACGGAGGACCGGCCCGGCCGGCGAGCCGCGGATCTCTCGCGAACGCCATCTCGAGCTCGAAGGTGACCAGTGACCCCGGCGGGGTGCCGAACCGACGTGAGGAGACCAGCCGGG
>JACCXW010000082.1 GCA_013696785.1 Geodermatophilaceae bacterium
CCGAACGCCACGTCCTCGGCCACCGTCGGCATCACGATCTGCGCGTCGGGGTCGGTGAAGACGAAACCTACGTTCCGGCGTACCTGCCTGCCCTCACGCGCCGTCGACAGCCCGTCGACCGTGACCCGGCCCGAATCGGGCACGATCAGACCGTTGAGCAGCCGCGCGAACGTGCTCTTGCCCGAGCCGTTCGCCCCTATCACCCCGACCCGCTGCTCGGCGAAGCTCACTGTCACTCGATCCAGCGCGAGCCGCTCACCGAGTCGGTGCGACACGCCCTCGACCTTGATCAACCGACCCGCTCCAGCAGTACGGCGATGCCCATGCCGCCGCCGATGCCGCAGGTAGCAAGTCCCAGCCGAGGACCGTCGGCCCGGACCTGCTGGGAGTACAGCCGGACCGCGAGCGCCGCGCCGGAGGCCCCCCACGGGTGACCCAGCGCGATCGCCCCGCCGTCGGGGCAGACCCGCGCCTCGTCGATGCCCAGCGCGTCGAGGCAGGCCAGCACCTGCCCGGCGAACGCCTCGGTGAACTCCACGACCCCGATGTCGCCCACCGCGACCCCGGTGCGGTCGAGCAGCCGGCGTACGGCGGGGACCGGTCCCAGGCCCGGCTCGCCGGAGTGCACACCGGCACAGACCCAGTCCACGATCCGCAATCCCGGCCGGCCGCGCCGCAACCGTTCCGGTACCACGGCCACGAGCGCCGCGCCGTCGTTGACCCCGCACGAGTTCGCCGCCGTCGCCGTACCGCCGGTGGTGAAGGCGGCCGGGAACCGGGACAGCCGCGTCATGGTGAACCCGCGTCGCGGCCGCTCATCGCGCGCCAGCCGGTCCAGCGGCACGAGTTCGGCCGCGAACCGACCGGCATCCTGCGCCGCGATCGCCCGGGCGTGGCTGGCGGCGGCGTAGGCGTCCTGTCGCTCCCGTGTGACTCCGGCTATCGCTGCCACATGGTCGGCAGCTGCGCCCATGTCCGGGTCGTCGAAACCTACGGGTGCGAAGGGGGCACGATCGTAGAAGCGCAGCGGCTCGGTACGGGTCGCGCGCAGGGGAGCCATGCTCGCGCTCTCCGCCCCGCCGGCGAGCACGAGGTCGGCCCGGCCGGCCCGGATGGCGGTGGCGGCCAGGGTGATCGCCTCGAGCCCGCTGCCGCACTGCCGGTCCACGGTCAGCCCGGTGACGGACTCGCCGAGTCCCGCGGCCAGCGCTGCGACCCGGGCCGGATTTCCACCCGGTCCCATGACGTTGCCCAGGATCACCTCGTCGACGTCGCAGAGATCGGCGCCGGTGTCGACGAGGAGAGCGCGCAGCACGGGAGCGGTGAGCCCTTCCAGCGGCACCTCGCGCAGCGCTCCTCCGGACCGGCCGAAGGGGGTACGCCGGGCCGCGACGATCACCGGGCTGAGCTCGTCCATCAGCGAGTCACGATAGAGGCCGCAGCCGTCCTCCCTGGACCGCCGCGACCAGTGCCGCCCGATCGGCCTTGCCACCGCCGGTCCGGGGGAGTGCCTCGACGGCGTACCACCGGCGGGGTCGCTGCGCCGAACCGAGCTGTTTCCGCGCGAGCAGCCGCATCGAGGCGAGCGCAACGTCCGGACCGCATTCGAGCACCGCCGCGACCACCTCGCCGAGCCGCGCGTGGGGCAGTCCCAGCACGACCGCATCCCGCACGCCGGGTGCGGCGGCGAGCACCGCTTCCACCGCGGCGGGGTCCACCGTCGTACCGCCGGTCGTGATCTCGTCCCGTCCGAGCAGGGTGAGTACGCCGGTCCCGTCCAGCCGCCCACGGTCTCCGACGCTGACCCAGCCGCCGACCTGCCGGAACCGGCCCGAGCCCGCGTCCATGTAGCCGCCGGCGGCGTAGGGGCTGCGGGTCCAGATCATCCCCCGCGATCCCGTGGGTAGCGGCCCGCCGTTGTCGTCGCGGATCTCCACCCGTACGCCGGGAAACGCCCGCCCGACCGTGCCAGGATCATCGCCGACGCGGGCGCTGACGAAGCTCTGCTCGGTCGAGCCGTAGTACTCGACGAACACGATCCCCGGCCATGCCGCGCGGGCTCGCCGCTCCAGCTCCGCAGCCAGCTTGGCGCCGGCGCAGACCACCAGGCGTGGACGGATGCCGTCGGGGTTGTCGAGGAGATCGGCAAGCATCGTCGGCACCAGGTGCGCGACTGTGACCTGTGAGGCGCCGGCGAGACCCGGCCGCCAACCGGAGAGCAGCCGGACCCCCGCCCCCACCGAGACGGCGTGCAGCGCCGCGAACGAGAACATCGATGAGCTGAGCGGGCCAGGAACGAGTACGACGTCGTCCGCGGTCAGCGCGGTGAGTTCGGTGAAAGCCGGAAAGCTCGCCGTCCAGGACTCCCTGGTACGGCGCAAGGCCCGCGGGGTGCCCGATGTACCGGAGGTGAACGAGATCCACTCACCATGATCATGAGGCGGACACTCCGCGGCGCGCCGAGCGCCCGCCTCATGATCATGGATGACGAGGGCAGGCTCGATCTGGCCAAGGGCCGCCGCCAGCTGAGCTCGCGGCCAGCGCGGGTCGAGCACCGCCGGTGTGGCACCGATCCACTCCGCGGCGAGGACCCAGATGAGCTGGGCGGCGGGGTCGTCCACGCAGATCGCCAGCCGCCGCCCCGGATCTGTGAGCCGAGCCGCCAGCCACCCGGCCGCGGCGACTACGTCAGCGGCCAACTCGGCGGCCGACCAGCGCCGGTTCCCGAAAGACAACGCCTCGGCGTCAGGGGCGGCAGCCGCCCGCGCCGACAGGGCGACGGCAATGTTCATGGCAATCAGCGCAGGGCTGTTGCTGGCCGGTCCGGCAGCTGCGGATACGCGCGGTGCACGCCCGCGGCGACGAAGGCCGCGATCCCGGCCTTGATCAGGTCTCCCGGCAGGAAGACGGCGGCCAGGCCGGCTGCGACCCACAGGTTCGTGTCGGTGATCCACGCCTGCAGAGGGACTCCGACGGCGTAGACGACGGCGATGCCACCCACGACATTTGCGGCAAAGCCGGGCGCCAGCCGGTAGCGCGTCCCGGTGAGTCGCAGGGTCCAGCCGATCACGAACGCGCCGACCACCCACCCGAGCAGGTAGCCGACGCTCGGGCCGGTGAAGACGCCGAGCCCGCCGCGCCCGCCGGCCAGCAGCGGCAGACCGGCCGCGACGAGTACGAGGAAAGTGGCCACGCTCAGCGCGCCCAGCCGCGGCCCCAGCAGCGAGCCTGCCAGCATGACACCGAGCGTCTGCAGCGTCACCGGCACCGAGTTGCCGAACAGGGGCAGTTGGCCGGGCAGGCCGAGTACGGCGATGAGCGCGGCGAAGGCCGCGATCCTGGCGAGATCGTTCGCCGGCATTGCGCGGGCAGAGCGCATTCGCTGATTCTGTCCTGCAACCGCCGGCCCGGCCCCGTCGGGTGACGATATGCGAGGCCCGGGTGGTACTCCCGGAGGACGTTGATGCTGTGTCGCCGCCGACCGCCGACGGACGAAGACTGATCCGCGATCACCCGGCCGCGGCGGACCGTTCCAGGTCCACGACGAGCGCCCGGTGGTCGGATGCATCGGTGGGTACGACGTCCGCTGCGACCGGCCGGAGCCCAGCGGAGGCAAACACGTAATCGATCCGGCGGACCGGGAATCGGCTGGGGAAGGTGGCACCCCGGCCGCGCCCGACGCGATGCCAGCAGTCCACGAGACGTTCGCGCAGGACGGCCAGCTCGGGTGCGTCGGAAGAGGCATTGAGATCGCCCGCCAGCACCACCGGGCCATCAGAGCCCAGCGCACCGACGAGTACGGCGATCTGCTCGACTCGGGCGGCTGCGGAGTCGTGCTGCAGGTGCGCGCAGGCGACATGCAGCCCGTCGGCAAGGGAGGCGATCACCACGCTGCGCGGCTCGGAGCGTGGCCGTCCAGGCAGGGCCACCACCCGTTGCCTACCCACGGCGGTCCGGCTGAGGATCGCGTTGCCGTACTCGCGGGGCCGCCCGCCTGGCTCGACGGCAGCTCGCCGCAGCGCCACGCCGTACACCGCCGTCATGCCCAGCGCCGCGGCGAGATCGGCGGCTTGGTCCGCCCAACCGCTGCGCTCGGAGTAGTGCCGGTCGACCTCCTGCAGGCAGATCACGTCGGCGTCCAGAGCCGCCAAGGTGGCGGCGGTACGGCGGAGGTCCACCCCGTTGCGGCCACGTCCGTGCCTGATGTTGAACGTGACGACGCGCAGCGGTGTCACCCTGCTAGGTGCACTCGGTCATGGGGCGAGGACGACATCGCTGGCGCGGCTGAGCCTGGGACCGTCGGGACCCAGTTCGGTGCGCTCGAGCCGCATCGAGGCCGCCCGGCCGGCCAGTGTCAGGGTCGCCAGTTGGTTGTCGAAGTACGGACCGTCGCGCTTCACCCAGTCCATGGGGACGGGCGGGACCCGGAACAGCTTCGTCCAGCGCCGGGTGATCAGCCGGGCCGCACGGCTCCAGCCCAGCCGGAATCCGATCTTCATGAAGCCGGGCACCATGTTGTGCACCGGCGAGCAGGTGAGCTGAAAGATCCTGCTGCGCGGCTGGTCCGGGTACAGCGCCTCGGCTACGTAGGCGTGGTGCACGTCCCCGGACAGCACGCAGATGGTGGCGGGTGACCCGTCGCCTGATCCGATCGCAGCGAGCATCTGCGCCAGCCGGCGGAAGGACTCGCCGAAGGAACTCCAGTGCTCGAGGTCGGCTCCCTGCCGGAACTTCTCCGACCAGCGGCCCACCAATCGACCGTCGTACTTGGTGCACATGTGCTCGTTCCAGGCCTCGATGTCGTGCAGGGCGTGTGCCATCAGCCAGGGCAACGACGATCCGATCAGCAGGTGGTCGAAATCGGCTCGCGTCTGCTCCTCGATCCAGTCGAACTCGTTGTCGCTGAGCATCGACCGATGGTCGTCGGCCAGGATCCGTCCGCACCTGGTGTCGACGACGAGCAGTCGCACTCGGCCGAAGTCCCGTCGGTAGCTCCACCGGGTGCTCTTGGCACCGTCGGCCTCCGCGTCGGCCTCCTTGGCGAACGCCCTCAGCAGCGCCTCGCCGTCCTCCGCCGCCTGGACAGCGGCGAAGAGATCGTCCGCGGCCAGATCGGAGGGCGCGAGGTTGCCCAGCTGCTGGTAGATCCAGTAGCTCATCAGCGCGCCTTCGATCCGCTGCTGCCACCAGCCGGTGGCCTGCATCTGCTCGCGCCAGATGTGGGAGGTGTTCCAGTCGTCGCGGACGTCGTGGTCGTCGAAGATCATCGAGGTCGGGATGGTGGACATCAGCCAACGGATGTCCGGGTCCGTCCACGACTCCAGATACAGGTGGGTGTACTCCTCGAAGTCGGCGATCTCGGTGTACGGCGGCTGCTCCACGTCGCGGCGCTGCCGCAGGTACGTCTGGGTGTGCTGGGTCGTCTCGTCGGCGTACACCTGATCCCCGAGCAGCAGCAGCGCATCCGGCCAGGTGTCCTGCGGGTCGCGAGCCATCCGCGCGGCGTAGGTGTCCAACGCGTCCGGCGGCAGGTTGTGATCGGCGTCGGCTGTTGCCGGGCGGGCCCACCGGCAGGATCCGAACACCAAGTTGATCGGGTTGCCGTGACCCAGCGTCCGGATCCGGCTCTGCGGGTACGTCGAACGGGTTTCCGGCCACACCAACGTCTCGTCCAGTAGCACCTCGTACGGCGAGGAGCTAGCAGGCTGCAACCCCTCGATGATCACCAGCGCGTAGTGGTGTCCGGCGACGTGGAAAGTGTCCGCCGTTGCCCCGAGTACCTCCACGCGGCAAGGCCGATCGGTCTCCACCCAGACCGTGGCGCTCGTCTCGTCGACGTGGCGGAGGAGCGGTCCGAGGATGAGGGAAGGCATCGTTACTGCCTAGCGCATCGCCGTCGGCCTTGGCTACGGCGGGTCCCAGTCCGCCCGCTGAGGCTCTGCGAGGATCGCGGTCATGGAGTTCCTGATCGTCGGCGTCGCCATCATGTTGGTCCTGCTGCTCGGTGTGGCCCTGCTCGTGCAGCGCGGGCGCCGCACTGCCCGGCTCGACGATCGGCCTGCGCGCCCGGGTGCCCCAGCCGTTCGGGAGCCGGACGTGCTGCCGCCGGTCGGTGACCTGCTGACACCACCGGTTCCCGTGCTCGTCGAACCGGAGTACGACGTTCCCGCTCCCTCGGCCGGTCGGCTGGCGAGGCTGCGCGAGCGGCTCGCCCGCTCGCAGAGTTCACTCGGCCGTGGCCTGCTGAGCGTGCTGTCCCGGGACCGTCTGGACGAGCAGGCGTGGGAAGACCTCGAAGACACCTTGCTGCAGGCCGACGTCGGCGTTGCCGCCACCCAGGATCTCGTCGAGCGGCTGCGCACCCAGGCACTGGTCGCGGCCTCGGCCAGCCCCGGGGCGCTGCGGGATCTGCTCGCCGCCGAACTCACCGCCGCCCTCGGTCCGGACCTGGACCGGTCGCTGCGCACGCTGCCGCACGACGACCGACCGGCCGTCATCCTGGTGGTCGGCGTCAACGGTTCGGGCAAGACGACGACGTGCGGCAAGATCGCCCGCGTCCTGGTCGCGGACGGGCGCTCGGTCCTGCTCGGGGCGGCCGACACCTTCCGGGCCGCGGCCGCGGAGCAGCTGCAGACCTGGGGGGAACGAGTCGGCGTGGAGACCGTCCGCGGCCCGGAGAACTCCGACCCCGCCTCGGTCGCCTTCGACGCCGTCAAGCAGGGTACGGCGGCCCGCGTGGACACCGTGCTCATCGACACCGCCGGCCGACTGCACACCAAGGCCGGGTTGATGGACGAGCTGGGAAAGATCAAGCGGGTCATTGAGAGGCACGGTCCGGTGGACGAGACGTTGCTCGTCCTCGACGCGACGACCGGCCAGAACGGCGTCGTTCAGGCACGGGTATTCACCGAGATCGTCGATGTGACCGGCATCGTGCTCACGAAATTGGACGGCACCGCCAAGGGCGGCATTGTCATCGCCGTGCAGCGGGAGCTGGGCATCCCGGTCAAGTTGGTCGGGCTCGGCGAGGGCAAGGACGATCTGGCGCCGTTCGATCCGGCCGAGTTCGTCGAGGGGCTGCTCGGCCCCTCGTGACCCGCCCCCACCCGCAGGCCCCACCTCCCGGTGATCATGACTTTTCGGTCATGTCGAACCGGGAGAGTCCGGGTATATCGGACCCCACATCTTCATGATCGCCGGGAGGAGGGAATGCCTAAAGAAGTGTTGCTAAAGAGAGCTTGCTAAAGCTATCTTGCGTAGATGACGCCGAGCATCACGGTCAGCGACCCGAAGGCGATCCGGGCGCTCGCCCACCCCACCCGCCTCGCCCTGTTGGAGATCCTCGGGGGAGAGGGATCGGCCACCGCGACTCGGTGCGCGGAGCTGTCCGGGCAGAGTGTCACCAGTTGCTCGTTCCACCTCCGGACGCTGGCGCGGTTCGGCTTCATCGAGGCGGTGCCGGGCGAGGGCCGGCAGAAGCCGTGGAGGCTGGCCAGCCTGCGGCAGCAGATCGCGATAGACGCGGTCGCCGGGGCCGGCGGAGATGCGTCGAAAGCTGCGGGGGATGCCTTCGACGAGTTCTTCCTCAGCCATGAATTCGCCCGCATCCGGGCATGGCTGCAGCGCCGTGGCGAGGAGTCCGAGGCGTGGCGCCGCGCGTCGCTCATGTCCGGTGCCACCGCCTGGCTGACACCCGAGGAGCTCGCCGAGATCAACGCCGAGGTGGACGC
>JACCXW010000094.1 GCA_013696785.1 Geodermatophilaceae bacterium
GTACGGCGTCGCGACACTCGATGACGCAACGAGCATCCGCCAAGCCGTGGTGGACGAGAAGCCGCGGCGGGCCGTCGTACTGGGTGGCGGGTACATCGGCGTCGAGATGGCCGAGATGCTGCTGGAGCGGGGCCTCGCCGTCACCGTCGTCCTGGCCGACCCGCTGCCGTTGGCGCTGCTGGACGAGGACATGGGCGAGCGGGTCTGCGCGGCGATGACTTCCATGGGGATCGAGGTCGTCACCTGCGCTCCCGTCAAGGAAGTCGAGACGGCCGACGGCCGGGTACGGCGAGTGGTCACCGAAGCCGGTGGCTATGACGCGGACATCGTCGTACTCGGACTGGGTGTTCGTCCGGACGCCGATCTCGGCCGCGACGCCGGCCTGGAGGCGGGGGACTCCGGCGGGTTGGTCGTCGACGAGCGGCAGGCCTGCCTGTTCCAGGATCAGGTCTGGGCGGCCGGGGACTGCACCGAGACGACTCACCGGCTGACCGGCAAGCGGCTGAGCATCGCCCTCGGGACGCACGCGAACAGGCAGGGCCGGATCGCCGGCACGAACATCGGCGGCGGCACGGCCACGTTCCCCGGCGTACTCGGGACGGCCATCACGAAGGTGGGTGACTGCGAGATCGGCCGGACCGGGCTGTCGTCACGGGAGATCGAGAAGGCGGGATTCACGGCCGAGTCGACGACGGTCGAGTCGTCGACGCGAGCCGGGTACTACCCGGGGGCGGCGTCGATCGTGACCAAGCTGCTGCATGAGCGGGACACCGGCCGGCTGCTCGGGGCGCAGATCGTCGGCGGCCCGGGGTCGGCGAAGCGCATCGATGTATTCGCCGCGGCGCTGTGGAATCAGATGACGGTCGCCGACATCGCGGGGATGGACCTGTCGTACGCGCCGCCGTTCTCACCGACCATGGACCCGGTGACGATCACCGCCCGCAAGGCTGCCCGAGCCTGAGGATTGTCAGTGGATCCGCGCCACGGGCGACGCGAATCCACTGACAGCAGCTCAAGCGACCTGCACGCCCTTCCAGAACGCGAAGTGGTCGACGATCTGCGCGGCTTCCGGCTTGGGCTCTGGGTAGAACCAGGCCGCGTCGGTGTTCTCCTCGCCGTCGACGACGAGCGACACGTAGGACGCCGTTCCCTTCCAGGGGCACACGGACGTCGTGCTGCTCTCGCGGAGGTAGTCGGCGTTCACCGAGTCGCGGGGAAAATAGTGGTTGCCTTCGACGACGACGGTGTCGTCGCTCTCGGCGATGGTCTTGCCGTTCCAGGTCGCGCGGGGCATGGCTGCCTTCCGGTAGATGGCTGTGTGGGTGTAACACCGGCGGCTGCGAGATACTGCCCGGGCCAGCGCAGTTTTTGGTCGCCGTAAGAAGGAGCCCCATGCCGATCGCCACGCCCGAGGTCTACAACGAGATGCTCGACCGGGCCAAGAAGCAGGGGTTCGCCTACCCGGCGATCAACGTGACGTCCTCGGAGTCGCTGAACGCCGCGCTGCGCGGCTTCGCGGACGCGGGCAGTGACGGGATCGCGCAGATCTCCACCGGGGGCGCGGAATTCCTGTCCGGTACAGCGGTGAAGGACATGGTGACCGGCGCGGTGGCGCTGGCGGAGTTCGCGCATGTCGTGGCGGCGAAGTATCCGGTGAACGTCGCCCTGCACACCGACCACTGTCCGATGGACAAGCTGGACGGCTACATGCGACCCCTGATCGCGATCTCCGCCGAACGGGTGGCGGCCGGGCAGGAACCGCTGTTCCAGTCGCACATGTGGGACGGATCCGCCGTACCGCTGGAGGAGAACCTCGCGTTGGCCGCTGAGTTGCTCGACGCGTGCGCCAAGGCGCGGATCGTCATGGAGGCCGAGATCGGCGTGGTCGGTGGCGAGGAAGACGGCGTCGCGAACGAGATGAATGACAAGCTGTACACGACGAACGAGGACTTCCTGCGTACGGCGGAGGTGCTCGGCACCGGCGAGCGCGGGCGCTACATCCTGGCCGCGACGTTCGGCAACGTGCACGGCGTCTACAAGCCCGGCAACGTCAAGCTGCGCCCCTCGATTCTTCGGGACGGCCAGGAGGTGGTGTCCTCGAAGCTGGGCCTGCCCGAGGGCAGCAATCCGTTCGACCTGGTCTTCCACGGTGGCTCGGGCTCAATGCTGGAGGAGATCCGGGAGGCCCTCGGATACGGCGTGATCAAGATGAACGTCGACACGGACACGCAGTACGCGTTCACTCGCCCGATCGCCGCGCACATGTTCACAAACTACGAAGGCGTGCTCAAGGTCGACGGCGAGGTCGGCAACAAGAAGCTGTACGACCCCCGGAGCTACTTGAAGGCGGCCGAAACGGCGATGGCCGCGCGGGTGCAGCAGGCCTGCGAGAACCTCTTGTCGGCCGGTACGTCGATCGCCGGCTGACGGGGCAAAGTCCGCACGTCAGTGCGGCGGTGAGATGTCGACGTCGGCGCCGTCGACTCGGGTGGTCAGGTGCAGCGGGCAGTCGAGCGCGGCCAGGTAGTCGCGCATCGTGGACAGCTTGAGATCCCTGCGTCGTTCCAGCTTCGAAACGTCCGACTGGGAGATTCCCAACCGAAGCGCGACATCGGCCTGACTCAGCCCGCGGCGCCGACGCAGCTCGGGCAAGGTGAGCGGGTCGCGGCTGGCCGGCGCGACGCTCAGTCGGCGGCGGTAGATCCAGGCCCGCCACAGCGGGGACGTCCCGTACATCGGAAAGGCGTCGACCAGGGCGGCGATGCGGTCGGCCAGCGCACCGTTCGGCTGTGCCGCGACGGCTCGGGCCAGCGGCAGCCAGTCCTGCAGGTCGCCACGGTCCAGGATGTCGACGATGGCGGCGGACGGTAGGTCCTCGGGTGCGGTGCCGGCCGGGTAGTCGAGATGGCGGTGCTTCATCCCGGCTGCTCCGCCAGCCGCTCCAGCATGGCAATCGAGAGCATCCGGGATGCGTCGGCGACCGCCGTCCACTCCCGCCAGCGCCGTGCCAGCTGGCGGTAGGAGGCCAGGTCGACCTGGCTCAGGTCACCCGGCCTGGGTTCGGCGAGCTGCTTGGCGACCTGGGTGCCGATCCGCTGCCCGCCGGTGCCGCGCTGGTCCTGGTAGTAGTCGTCAAGTCCCAGCAGCACATCGGCCGCAACCGGCAGACCGAGTCGGTCAGCCAGCGCCACGACGTCCAGGTAGTCGCGGGTGGCGTTGCGGATCAGGCAGAGCCATGCCTTGATCCGGGTGATCTCGGCGAGCGTCGGCACCCGCAACGTTCCCGCGGGAACGTCGACCGACTCGACCTCCAGTGGCCGGGTCCGGATGAGATTCCGGACTCCGGTCTCCACGCCGTCCAGGGAGCCGAGGATCAAGACCGGCCGGCTGAGCCGTGCGGTGACCCAGCCCTGGGAGTCCTCGAGCGCGTCGAGCACGCCGTCGAATCGAGAGCGCAGGTCCTCGACCACGTCGTCGTCGTAGGAGACCCGGTGCTGGGCGTGCAGGGCCGCCGCGCTGCCTCCGACCAGGACCGCATCCGGCACCAGCTGCTGCAGCCGGGCGGCCGCGTCGAGCACCGCCGCCCACTCCGACTCCCGCACGAATAGTGAGTCTACGCACTACTCGTTCGGTTCGGGAGTTCACGAGTCGAGGCTCAGGCCGACCAGCAGCGGAACCAGGCCGGGGCTGACCCGTGCCGAGCCACCACCCCGGCTCGAGAGCGCCGTCGCGCAGCCGCC
>JACCXW010000137.1 GCA_013696785.1 Geodermatophilaceae bacterium
TGACCACCGTCAACGCCCGCTGGTAGAAGTCGATGCTCGGAATCTCGTACACCGTCTCGTATTCGATATACGCCGTCCGGCAACCTTCCACCCGCCGGTTCAGCTCGGTCCAGGACCAGATGGCCTCATGGCCGGTGAAGTGGCCGTCCAATGCCGCCATGATCGCGTCGATCCCGACGAACCGGTCACCGCTCGCGAAGATGCTGACGGCGTCCGGATCGTGCACCGCGCGGAACGTCTCGGCGTCGTAGTCGCGGAAGGACTGCATGTCCGCTCGCTGCGCGGTGTCGAACTTGATGGCGCACACCCGGTCGATCGGACCTGCCCCGGAGTTGTCCGCAGCCACCCCGACATTGGGGACAGCGACCACCGCAGCGCCTACCAGTGCGAAGAGCACGATCTTGATCCTTGTTCTCATCGGTGTACGCCCTCCAGGGCTTGGTCACATCGGGCCCGTCCGGGCCTCGGTCAGGCTTGCTGTCGGCGAGGACGCTAATCAGGTAATGGACCCCTGGTAGGGCCAGAACGTGCCGTTGTGCGATAGGCCGGTCACGGTCAGGTGTCGTCGCGGGCGTTCAGGCAGCAGTCGTGCAGCCGCAGTAGACCGTCGGGGATGTGCTCGATCGGGATGGCGCCGTACCCGAAGACGAGACCCCTCCTCGGGGGCTCGGTCACCGCGAATGACGAGATCGGCATGTGCAGGTCCACCCCGGCGCGGCGGGCTCTACGAGCGATCTCGCGGTCGGTGAGCTCGACCTCGGGCCGGAGCGTGGCGGCCACGTGCATCCCCGCCATCGACGGGATGGGCTCGAGCACGTCGCCGAACCGGGATTCGAGGATCGACACGAGCAGCTGGTGACGATCCTCGTAGATCCGCCGCATGCGACGGATGTGCCGGGCGAACTGGCCCTCGGCGATGAACTGCGCCAGGGCGTCCTGCATCGGTTTAGCGGTGTACCAGTCGGTCACGAGTTTCGCCTTGCGCAGCGCCGGAAACAGCGACGGGGGTGCGACCACGAAACCGAGGCGAAGCGTCGGGAGCATGGTCTTGGAGAACGATCCGACGTAGAGCACCCGCCAGGACTCGTCGATGCTCTGCAGCGGTTCCAGCGGTCTTCCGGCGTACCTGAATTCGCTGTCGTAGTCGTCTTCCACGATCACGGCGCCGGTACGATCGGCCCAGTCCAGCAACTGCCTGCGGCGGGGCAGAGACATGCTCATCCCCAGCGGGAACTGGTGCGACGGCGTGACGTAGACGAGGGTCGTCCCGGCCGGGATCGCGGCCACGACAATGCCTTCCTCGTCCACGGGGACTCCAACCACCCGCATCCGCAGCGACCGGAACAGCATGGTCGGTGGCGGATACCCGGGATCCTCGACAGCGACGATGTCCCCTGGAGCGAGCACGACGCGGGCGACCAGGTCCAGCGCCTGCTGGAATCCACTCGTGACGAACACGTCCTCAGGGGTGGCCCGCACCCCCGGGAGACAGCGACGTGCCTGGCGATCGCCGTGCGCAGCGCCCAGCTCCCCGCCGGTTCGGCGTAGGCCGCGCTCACCGCAGCGGTCGGCCGTAGCTGGCGGGACACCATGGCCCGCCACGTGGCGTACGGGAAATGCTGCATCGACGGGATCCCGCTACGGAAGTCGAAGTCGGGAACCGCTGCGGATAGGTCGTGCGGCGACACGATCGTGTCCCAGAGCGGCTGCGGCCGGGGGTGGGCCGCGGGTGCGGGCCGGTGGCTCTGTGCTGCCAGCGCAGCGCTGTCGCAGACAAAAGCGCCGACGCCGGCTCGTGCCTCGATCAGGCCTTCGGCGCCGAGCCGCTCGTAGGCGGCCGTCACGGTGTTCCGGGAAACCCTGAGCCGGGCCGCGAGGTCGCGGGAGGAGGGCAGCACGTCAGATGGTCGCAACCGGCTCTCGCGGATGCCAGCACGAATCTGCCGGTAGATCTGCTCCGAGAGGCCCCGTCGGCCGACGAGGCTGACGTGAAACTCCATGACAGCAAGGTAGTGGCCCCAACCGCAGCCACTATCCTGGCCGCTGAGCGTCCGACGTCGCGTCAACGAGCGGTCAGGAGCACGCAAGACCGGTGGCAGACAACGACAGCGGGGACCGAGACGGGCGGCTGATCCTGGTCCGGCACGGAGAAACCGAGTGGAGCCGTACGGGGCGGCACACCGGTCGCAGCGACATTCCCTTGACCGAGCACGGTGAGCGGCAGGCACGTGCGCTGACCCGCCAACTCGAGCGGCTGACGTTCCAGCGTGTCCTGGTCAGCCCCCGTGAGCGCTCCTGGCGCACCGCCGAGCTGGCCGGGATCACCGACTTCACGGTCGACGAGGACCTCGCCGAGTGGGACTACGGAGCCTATGAAGGCCTCACCCGGGACGAGATCCGCACCCAGGATCCACAGTGGACGATCTGGACCGGTACGCCGCCCGGCGGCGAATCGAAGGACCAGGTCTCGGCCCGGGCCGAGCGGGTGCTTCGACGACTCGAGCCGGAGCTTCGCAGAGGTGACGTCCTGGTCGTCTCGCACGGCCACTTCGGGCGGGTGCTCGCCATCGCCTGGCTGCAGTTCCCCGTCTCCGCCGCTGCCGCGTTGCACATGGAGCCGGCCGCCGTCTGCGTTCTCGGCGATGATCGGGGCCAGCCGGTGATCCTGAACTGGAACATGCCGAACCCGGCGAACGAACGAGCCGAGAGCGAGTGAGCATCGCAGCGAGGAACGAGCGAGGAGCGGAGCGAGCGGTGCGCGCAGCGCACGGGGCGGACCGGCAATGAGACGCCTGCGGCTGGACCGGGCCGGCTGGCCCTTCATCGCCTCGTTCGCCGTACCTGCCGCGCTGCTCGCTGCGCGTGGTCACCGGCGGTGGGCAGTTCCCTTCGCCGCGCTCGCCGGCTATCTGGGCCTCTTCTTCCGGGATCCTGATCGTTCCTGCGACGTGCCGATGCCCGACGTGCTCGCGAGCGACCCGGACGCCGCACCTGACCCGCACGCCGTCCTTGCCCCCGCCGACGGGGTGGTCGTCGTGGCGGGCGACCCCGAGCCCGGCGTACCCCCGGCGGGTGACTGGCGGCAGGTGAGCATCTTTCTCAGCCCGGTCGACGTCCACGTGAACCGCTCGCCGTACGGCGGCCGGGTGACCCGGACGACCTATCGCCCGGGCCGGTTTCTCGCCGCCTTCACCGACGCGGCGGCGGCGGAGAACGAGCGGACCGAGATCTGGCTGGACGCCGCGGCCGGGCGCACGATCGTCTTCCGGCAGGTAGTCGGTTTCCTGGCCCGCCGCATCGTGCTCCGGGTCTCCGCGGGCGATCAGCTGCACGCCGGCCAGCGGATCGGGCTGATGAAGTTCGGTTCCAGAATGGATGTGTTCGTGCCGCGAGACTGTACGGTCGTCGTCAACAGAGGTGACCGTGTTCGCGGGGGCGAGAGCGTCATCGCCAGGTGGTAGAAGCGCTCTCGGGGCGGCAGGGGTAGCGCATGCGACGAGGGAGCGGCTCACCGCGACCTGCGGCGCTGCCCGTCCCCGGCCGGGTCGCCCACCGTGGGATGCGCAACGCGTCGGTGGAGTTGGCCCGCGACTCACGCCGGCGGGCGCTGTCGGCGCTGCCCAGCCTGTTCACGCTGCTCAACATGCTGTGCGGTTTCGCCTGCATCCTCGTCTCGATCAGCGGCGACTACTCACTCGCTGCGGTCCTCGTCGGCTGCGCGATCGTGCTCGACATCACCGACGGCGCGGTAGCTCGCCTGGTCGGCAGTGTGACGCCGTTCGGCCTGCAGTTTGACTCCCTCGCCGACCTGGTGTCCTTCGGCATGGCGCCGGCGGTGCTCGCGTTCACGTGGGCGATGTCGGACATCGACCCGCTGGGGTGGGTCGTGTGCTTCGTCTGGCTGGCCGCGGCGGCGGTCCGGCTGGCCCGCTTCAATGTGGTGATCGACCCGCGGGCGGACAAGCGTTTCTTCACCGGTCTGCCTAGTCCCGGCGCGGCGGGCGTGGTCATCGCGTCGGTATTCACGTTCTCCGCGCCGCTGTCGCCGGACACACGGTTGTGGGCGCTGCTCGTCATGCTGGTCCCGGCGGTGCTCATGGTCACGTCGATCAGGTTCCGCTCGTTCCGCTCTTTGGTCAGCCCGCACGGCAGGCCCTACCCGCTGCTCGGGTTCGTCGTCGTCCTTGCCCTCGGGTTCGCGACATATCCCGCGATCACGGGCTGCATCGTCGCCTACGGCTACGTCGCGCTGCCGCTGTTGACCCGGCTCGCCCGGCCGATCGTCAAGTTGCTTCCCAGCCACGCTGCATGATCCGCCCCGCGACGCCGGCCGATGTGGCCGACATCCTGGCCATGGTGGTCGAACTGGCCACCTACGAACGCGCGCCCGAGTTGGCGGTGATGACCGGGGATCAGCTGCATGAAGCGCTGTTCGGTCCCGATCCCAAGCTGTTCGGGCACATCGCTCTCGACGACGGCAAGCCTGTGGGGTTCGCGCTGTGGTTCCTGAACTTCTCGACCTGGACCGGGAGTCACGGGATCTATCTCGAGGATCTCTTCGTGCGCCCCGCCGCCCGCGGCACCGGTCTCGGGAAGGCGCTGCTGCAAACCCTGGCGGCGATCTGCATCGAGCGGGGCTACCCCCGGCTCGAATGGTGGGTGCTGGACTGGAACACACCGGCAATCGACTTCTATCACGCCGCGGGAGCCCGGGCGATGGACGAATGGACGGTGTACCGCCTGACCGGGGACGCGCTCACCACGTTCAACGGTCTAGGAACGCAAGCCGCGCCGCCGGGGTGAGCAACAGGCAGATCTCCGCTAGGCACAGCGCCAGGATCGGTACGCCGTACGGCGGCATCTCGGCGGTGACCGCCAGCGTGTAGCCCACCGGCGCCAGCAGGGCCTGCGCCACGACGACCGGCGCCCGCGCCCAGCCCTGCACCCGCGCGACGCCCCGGGCGATGCGCAGAAGCAACAACCCGGCGACCAGCCCGATGACGACGGCGAACAGCGCCCGGCCGTAGCTGTCGGGTCGGTCGAGGGCTGTCGCGACTCCGAGGACGCCCGTGGCGATCAGGACTCCCGCGCCCTCTACGGCGGCGACCAGCCCGGCCAGCCGAACCGGGCGCGGCGCGCCGTTCTCCTCGGCCACGACGGCGACGATACCGCCGGTAGGGTGACCGCCATGCGCGCGTTGCTCGTCGTCAACACCACGGCCACCGCGACGACGCTCAAGACCCGCGATGTGCTCGCACGGGCGCTGGCCAGCGACCTCAAGGTCGACGTGGCGGAGACCACGCACCGCGGGCACGCCGCGGAACTCGGCACCCAGGCCCTGCGAGACGGCGTCCACGTCGTCGTGGCGCTCGGCGGGGACGGCACGGTCAACGAGGTGGTCAACGGGCTGCTGGTCGATGGTCCGAGCCCGCACGTGCCGGCGCTCGCCGTCGTCCCTGGCGGGTCGACGAACGTGTTCAGTCGCGCGCTGGGACAGTCACGCGACCCCGTGGAGGCGACGGCGGAGGTCCTCGACGCCCTGCGCCGGGGGCGCAGCCGCCGGATCAGCCTCGGTCGCGCGAACGAGCGCTGGTTCACCTTCACCGCGGGATACGGCTTCGACGCCGAGGTGGTGAAACGGATCGAGCAGCTGCGTGAGCGCGGCCGGATGTCCACCGCTCCGCTGTACATCCGCACCGCGGTTTCCCGCTTCTACCTCGACCGCACTCGGTGGCGTCCATCCATCACCGTGGCGGTGCCGGGCGAGCCGGCGCAGCCGGGGTTCTTCTTGTGCATCGCATCGAACACCGCGCCGTGGACGTACCTCGGAGCCCGCCCGGTGAACC
>JACCXW010000149.1 GCA_013696785.1 Geodermatophilaceae bacterium
CCTTGGCGCTGCATGATGTCGGCCCGGTTGACCGCGCTCGCGGCGACGTCGACGATCACCTCGGTGGGCCCGCAGCTCGGGTCATCCGTCTCGGCCCAGGTCAGGACCTCCGGGCCGCCGAACGACGACAGCGTGATGGCGTACATACCGGTCAACCTACGGGTGCAGTCGCCTGGCGGTTTTGACGTAAACCGCCAGGGTGGCGCTTCCTCGCGCGCCTCCCGCCCCACGCCGCGGTGAGCGGGTGGCGGTTTTGACTTAAACCGCCAGAATCCACCGCCCGACCACCCGACTGCCCGCCCGACCACCCGACTGCCCGCCCGCCGGCCCGACCACCCGCGCGGTCTGGCGGCTGGGCTTCGGTCGCGCTCGCGGTAAGCGCAGGGTTTCCGGCGCTGGTTACGGGGCAAAGGCGATGTACTTGGTTTCCAAGAACTCGAGCAGCCCGTCGTGGGCGCCCTCTCGTCCGACGCCGCTCTGCTTCACCCCGCCGAAGGGCGCAGCAGGATCGCTGATCACGCCTCGGTTGATACCGACCATTCCCGATTCCAGCCGCTCGCTGACACGCAGCCCACGACCCAGGTCGCGTGTGTAGAGGTAGGCCACCAAGCCGAACGGCGTGTCATTGGCCTTGCGTACGGCCTCGTCCTCCGAGCGGAAAGTTGCGATCGGGGCGACCGGACCGAAGATCTCCTCGGTCAGGCAGTCGGCGTCGTCCGGTACGTCGACCAGCACTGTTGCCGGGTAGAAGAAGCCCTCGCCATCCGGACGCTGACCGCCGATCAGCGCCCGCGCCCCGCCGGCCACCGCGTCCTTCACCAGACGGTCGACCTTGTCCACGGTCGCCTCGTTGACCAGAGGCCCGAGCTTGACTCCGTCGTCGTCCCCGCGACCCATTCTCATCGCACCCATTGTGACGGCCAGCTTCTCGGCGAACGCGTCGGCAACGGACTCCTCGACATAGAACCGGTTCGCGGCCGTACACGCCTCGCCGCCGTTGCGGAGTTTGGCCAGCATCGCGCCCTCGACAGCCGCGTCCAGGTCCGCGTCGGCAAAGACCAGGAACGGTGCGTTGCCGCCGAGTTCCATCGAGGTGTTCACGACGTTGTCCGCTGCGAGCTTCAGCAGGCCCCGGCCGACTTCGGTGGAGCCGGTGAAGGACAGTTTGCGGACCCGGACGTCGGCCAGCGCGGTCTCCGAGATCGTCGAGGCATTCTTCGTCGGCAGGACGTTGATCGCCCCTTCGGGCAGGCCGGCCTCGACCAGGATCTCGGCGATCAGCAGCGCGGTCAGCGGGGTTTCGGCGGCCGGCTTGAGAATCGTCGGACAGCCAGCCGCTATTGCCGGACCCCACTTGCGGGTCGCCATCGCTGCCGGGAAGTTCCACGGTGTGATCAGCAGGGCGACACCGACCGGCTGCCGGGTCACCAGGATCTTGTTCGCTCCGGCCGGAGCGGTGGTGTAGTTGCCGTCGATCCGTACGGCTTCCTCGGAGTACCACCGGAAGAACTCCGCGGCGTACGTCGCCTCGGCTCTGGCATCGGGCAGCGCCTTTCCGTTCTCGCGCACCATCAGCAGCGCGATGTCGTCGATCCGCTGGGTCATCACCTCGAACGCCGTTCGGAGGATCTCGGCTCGCTGGCGTGGCGGCATGGCGGCGAGTTCCGGAAGTGCGCCGTGCGCGGCCTCGATCGCTGCGGTGGTGTCGCTGGCCGTGGCGGCGGCGACCGTACAGAGCGTCGATCCGTCAGCGGGGTCAGTGACGTCGAACCGTTCTCCGTCCGAGCCGCTCACCCACTTTCCGCCGATCAGCAGGTCCGTGGGCACCGGAGTGGACAGGCCGACGATCGTCTCGGCGGGGCGGCCGGGCGAAGCTGCACCGAACGTTGGCTGGGGTGGGGTGTTCATCTCCCCACAGTCGCAGCGTCCGGGCCGATCGGCCAGTCCCGATGCGACCGCCCTGGCGACCCGTCATCGTGATCGTGAGCGCCCTGGGTTCAGCAGCACTACACCTGAGGCGCTCACGATCTTCATGACACGTCTGATCACTCGCCGACCGGCCAGTGTTCGATGGCGACTCCCGCCATTGGGAAGTCCTTGGGGTTCCCAGTGGCGAGCACAGCGTGCAGACGGGCCGCGGCTGCCGCGATCAGGCAGTCGGCTTGCCAGAGCGTGACTCCTCGGGCAGCGGACTCACGTCGCCATCGCCCGGCTTGCCAAGCTTCCGCCTCGCTGATCGGAACGATCACCAGTCCCGCGAACAGCCCATGGGCGGCATCGTGTTCGGCAGAACGCAGGCCGCGAACGATCTCCTCGACGTTGATCGCAGTTGTGCCCGGGACGTCGCCCGCAGCGCACAGGCGCTGCACTCGATCGACCGCTGGCCTACCTCGGAGGAAGTCGATCAGAACGGTGGAGTCGAGCAGGCGCAGCATGTTCAGCCACCGCGGCGCGGATCGCCGCGTCGTTGCTGACGGACCCAGCGCGCGGGATCTGAGTCCCAGTCGTGACCCTCGTCCGAGATCGTCCCAGCAGCGGCCATCAGCTGCTCCCAGCGCGTCTCGGAGCTGATCGCGTGTTCGATTGCATTGCGTACGAAAGCGCTTCTGCCGCGGGCGCCGGCAAGCTCGTCGACCTTGGCCACCAGCCGGTCATCGAGCTCTATGTGCATACGCATGTGCTGAAGTTAGCACACAGCCGGGTCCTAATCGCGCCCGCCGTCCTCGACTCTCAGGTCCGGGCGGCCTCGCGGGCGCGCAGGTCCTTGCGGAAGATCTTGCCGCTGGCCGCCTTCGGAATAGCGTCGAGGAACTCCACGTGGCGCACCTTCTTGTGGGGCGCGACCTTGGCGGTCACGAATTCCATCACCTCCGCGGCCGTCAGCGCCTGCCCAGCAGCCAGGACGACGAACGCCTTCGGAGCCTCGCCGCCCTCCTCGTCGTGCACCCCGATCACGGCAGCATCGGCGATGGCAGGATGGGTCAGCAGGACGGCTTCCAGCTCGGCCGGCGCGACCTGATAGCCCTTGTACTTGATCAGCTCCTTGACCCGGTCGACGATCCAGAAGAATCCGTCGTCGTCGACGAGCGCGATGTCGCCGGTGTGCAGCCAGCCGTCCTCATCCAGGGTCGCCGCGGTGGCTTCGGGATTGTTCAGGTATCCCTTCATGACCTGTGGCCCGCGCACCAACAACTCTCCGCGCTCGCCGTCGGCAACATCCTCGCCGGTCTCTGGATCGATCAGTCGAGATTCGGTGTTGGGCAGGGCGACACCGACGCAGCCGCGCGGAGCCTCCATGCCGTCCGGTGTGGAGTGCGAGACCGGCGACAGCTCGGTCATGCCGTACCCCTGGCAGACCCGCACATCAAGCCGCTGCTCACAGAGCAGGGCCAAGTCCTGATCCAGTGGCGCGGCTCCGGAGAAGATCACGTTGACCGAGGAAAGGTCGTAGTTGGCCACGATCGGATGCTTGGCCAGCGCCAGGACCATCGGCGGAGCGGCGTAGATGCGGGTCACCTTGTGCTCTTGCAGAGCGGTGAGGAACTGTTCGAGCTCGAAGCGCGGCAGCGTGACCAGCGGCGAACCCAGCGCCAGGCCGATGTTCATCAGCACGGTC
>JACCXW010000160.1 GCA_013696785.1 Geodermatophilaceae bacterium
GGTTCACCCCGGGTTGCGGGCCGGAGCAGCTGTGGGATCTCGTATCGGACCTGCCCGGGAAGCTGTCGGAGCAGCCGCAGGAGATGGCCGGGCGGCTCGGCGTACACCTGGTCTGGCCGACGTACGAACGCGGTCCTGAGCGCGGCGTGGTCTTCAACTCCGCGGCCATGATCGGTCCGGACGGGTCGATCCTCGGCGTCTACCGCAAGACCCATCCGTTCTGTACCGAACTCCGATCGCGCGGCGGCTGGGTGACCCCCGGCGACGAGGTGTGCGTCGTGGACACGGTGTTGGGTCGGATCGGGATCATCATCTGCTTCGACGGGGACTTTCCTGAGCTGTCCCGGATCGAGGCGGTGCGCGGGGCGGAGGGCATCGCGCGGCCCTCCGCGCTGCTGCGGTCGGCCGACATCTGGGAGCTGACGTGCCGAGCCCGGGCCTACGACAACCATGTGTACGTCGTCGGCGCGAACGCGGTCGGAATCGATCCGGCCGGAGTCCTTTACTTCGGCAACTCGATGATCGTCACGCCGATCGCCGAGGTGGTCGCCCGAGCCGCGACGCACGAGGGCTGGGTCAGCGCCCGCCTGGATCCCGCCACCGCAATGGGATCGCTGACGCCCGGATCTAGCGTCCCGCAGGCCTGGGACCATCTCGAGGACCGCAACCTGGACCTGATCCGCCGGTACGCCGAGGATCTGCAGGCGCCGGCGAGTACATCGTTCCCGCACGGCGAAGCGGGCGGCATCCGTACCCGCCCCTGAGGCCGGTGCCGCGCTGTGTCCTTCTGGGCCATCGCCGTTCGTCCCTAGGGTGAAGCCGGCGCACACGGCGCCGGCGTGGACCCGAAGGAGCACCGGATGCCCCACTACGTTGCATTCACCTACACCGAGGACCTCGACTGGACCGCGCCGGAGCAGGCCGACGTGATGGTCGAGTACGACGAGTTCGGCAAGGCGGCAGCCGCGATCATCCGCGGCGGCGCAGCCCTCTACCCGACGACAACCGCAACCACGGTCCGGGTCCAGGGCGGCAGGGGCGGAGACGTCTTGTCCACCGACGGGCCGTACGCCGAGACCAAGGAAGTGCTGTCCGGCTTCTACCTGCTCGAGTGCACGGACCTCGACCACGCCATCGCCACCGCCGCCGAGCTCCCGGCCGCTTGGCACGGTGCCGTGGAGGTCCGCCCGATCATCACGTTCCCGGAGCGATGACGCGACCACCCGACCCCACCCGCGCCGCCCTCGTCCGCCTCGTGCGCGACGAGGGCCGGCGCGTGCTGGCGACGCTCGTCCGGTTGACCGGGGACCTGCAGCTGGCCGAGGACGCCGTGCAGGACGCGACAGTGCGCGCACTCGAGTCGTGGTCGAGTACCGGCGTTCCCGCCGAACCGCGCGGCTGGCTCACGCTCACCGCTCGGCGTCGGGCGATCGACCTGATCAGGCGGGAAGCCGTCCGCACCGGAAAGGAGACGGCCGCCATGTTCTTGCTCGATCAAGATGACCCGCCCGAGACGCCCCAGACGCTGCGCGACGACCAGCTTCGGCTCATGTTCGTCTGCTGCCACCCCAGCCTCTCCCTCGAGACGCAGGTAGCGTTGGCGCTGCGCACCCTGTGCGGGCTGTCGACGTCCGAGGTCGGTCTTGCCCTGCTCGTTCCCGAGACCACGATTGCCAAGCGGCTCACCCGCGCCAGGCAGAAGATCCGGATGGCGGCCATCCCGTACCGGGTGCCAGAGGATCACGAACTGCCGGACCGGCTAGCCGGGGTCGCGGCAGTCGTGTACCTGCTGTTCAACGAGGGCTACTCCGCAAGCGCAGGGGACGACCCGCTCCGGCCCGCGCTCGTCGTCGAGGCCACCCGGCTGGCCCGGCTCCTGTCCGAGTTGATGCCGGGCGAGCCGGCCGCGCTCGGCCTCTTGGCCCTGGTGCTGCTGCAGGACTCGCGCCGCGACACCCGGCACGATCAGGACCGGCGGCCGGTGCTGCTCGCGGACCAGGACCGCGGCCGATGGCGCCGCAGTCTCATCGAGGAGGGCGTGATCCTCGTCGGCCATGCCCTTCGCCGCTGCCCCGAACGACCTGACCCCTACGTCATCCAGGCGGCCATTGCTGCTTGTCACGCGCTCGCCCCGACGTGGGAGGAGACCGACTGGGACGCGGTCGTGTCCTGGTACGACGTACTGCTCGCGGTGCACGACACACCGGTGGTCCGTCTCAACCGCGCCGTCGCGGTGGGCGAGCTTCGCGGCCCCGCCGCCGGGCTCACCGAACTCGACTGCATACCCGGTTTGGCCGACTACCCGCTGTGGCACGCGGCACGGGCAGAGCTGCTGCTCCGTGTGCATCGTGCAGCGGATGCTCGAACTGCCTTCGTATCCGCGCTGCAGCTACCGCAGAACAGCGCGCAGCAGGCTCACCTCGAGCGCCGCCTCGCCACGATCCCGACCTGCTAGGACGAGTTGCCGAGCGCCTACGAGGACGTGCCCGGCCGGGGGAACTGGACGCCGAGGAACCGATCCCAGAGCCGGTCGCTCATGACTCGGCGCTGCGTCATGAGCAGGCGGGCCGACGGCGTCACGCGGTAGCGGATTCTCGGTGAACGCGCCGTCAGAGCCTTCTCGACAGCGCGGGCCACCGAACCCGGCCCGCCGCCGAGCCGAGCCATCGGTCCCTTCTCGTAGACACTCTTCGTCGACTCGGCCACCGCGGCGTTGAAGCCCGCGTAGGGACTGTCGGCGGGCGCCGCGTCGAGACTCGCGACGGCCGCGGCGCTGAAACCGGTGCGGATGATGCCCGGCTGGATCACGACGACGTCGACCCCGAAGCCCTTGACCTCGAAGCGCAACGCGTCACTGATCGCCTCGACGGCGTACTTCGACGCGTGGTAGATGCCGCCACCGGGAAACGTGAACCTGCCACCCATCGAGGACATGTTCACGATCCGGCCGGCGCCACGCTCGCGCATGCCGGGCAGGACCAGTTGGGACATCCTCAGCATTCCGAACACGTTCGTCTCGAACTGGCGCCGGGCAGCGTCGATGGACACCGTCTCCAGCGCTCCCGACTGGCTGTAGCCGGCGTTGTTGACAAGGGCTCCGACCCCGCCGTCCTCGGCGGCCTGCACCTCGTCGACCGCCGCCTGCATGGACGCTTCGTCCGTGACGTCGCAGACGAGGGTGTGACAACCCGCGGACTCCAGGTCGGCCAGTTGCCCCCTGCTGCGGGCGGTTGCGTACACCGACCAGCCGTGGGCGGCCAGGTGTGCGGCGGTGGCGTGGCCGATGCCGGAGGAGCAGCCGGTGATCAGGACCGACCGCGGCGCAGGCATGCAGCGACTGTAAGCCGTCGCCGGCCCTCGCGGCCGACGGACAACACCCGCCCCGGTTTGCAAGACGTCCGACCGCCTTGTGTCCGGATCCGGACATCTGCGGTGGGCATCGAACGCGGCCAGTGACCTTCCCGTAACCACCCCCGAGCCGCGGATGTGATCGCGGGACAGATTCGCAGAGGAGACCGACCATGATTCGCCCACTCGCCACCGCCATTGCCGGCGCAGCCATTGCCGTCGCCTCCGCCACGAGCGCGGCTGCCGCGCCGGGCAGCTACTACGTCCAGGGCGAAGAGATCGTGAAGAACGGTACTGGGACAGCCACGGCCGACTTCTCAGCCGACGCCTTCGGACAGATGAGCGTCGACAGCTCGGCCGTCGGCGGCAGCAAGAAGGGCCTGCTCGGGACGAAGACGAAGCCCACCACCGGGAGCGCCGAGGCTCTCGTCTCCGAGGGCTACGTGGTGAGCGCGGGAACCTACACCGTGACTGTGACGTACGCCGGCGCACGGACCACCGAGAGCGCCACCGGCAACGGCGCCGCCACGGGTCTCGTGATGGTCGAAGCCACCCTGGCAACCGGCCTCTTCGAGCCGGTCGTGCTCGGGGGCACCCAGGCGGATCTGACCAGTACCGCACAGTCGACCGCGGTGACCTTCCAGATCACCCTCGAGAAGGACGCCGGCATCAACGTCCAGGCCGAGATCCAGGCAACGTACACCGCCAAGGGCAGCGGCAACACAGCCAGCACCACAGCCAGCTCCGACGCGGTGACGTTCAGCGTCCAGAAGAACGGCTGACCCCAGCCGCGTGATCGACGCGGGGATTGCCCGCGGGGACCCGACGGGGGACATCGACGGCTTCGGTTCCAAGGAGGCCGTCGATGTCCCTGCTCTCGTACCGCCTGGATCATGCACACTGCGGCGGTGCTCCTCACCGTGACGACGACCGAACCTCCGGCGACCGACCTCGGGTTTCTGCTGCACAAGAACCCGGAGCGGGCGCAGAGCTTCGATCTGCCGGTAGGGCGTGCCCACGTCTTCTATCCGCAGGCGTCGGCGCAGCGTTGCACGGCGGCGCTGCTGCTCGAAGTCGACCCGATCGAACTCGTCCGCGGTAAGCGCTTCGGCGGCACCGAGGCGTTCTCGCTTGCGCAGTACGTCAATGACCGGCCGTACGCCGCCTCGTCGCTGCTTGCGGTCGCGCTCGCCCGTGTCTTCGGCACGGCCATGAGCGGACGCTGCGAGGCCCGCCCGGACTTAGCTCAGCGGGCCATTCCGCTGGCAATCCACATTCCCGCGCTGCCGAGTCGCGGCGGGGTGAACCTGGCCGAGCGCGTCTTCGCACCGCTGGGCTGGGGCGTGCAAGCGAATCCGGTCCCCATGGATCCGACGATTCCGGCGTGGGGTGACTCGCCGTATCTCGACGTCCGGCTGACCGGCGTCCTGCGGCTGGCCGACGCGCTCACCCACCTCTATGTGCTGCTGCCGGTCCTCGACAGTGCCAAGCACTACTGGGTGGGTCACGACGAAGTCGACAAATTGCTCCGGACTGCGGGAGGTTGGCTGCCCGACCATCCTGAGCGTGACCTGATCACCCGTCGCTACCTCGCGCACGACCGGGAACTGGTGCTCAGCGCCGTCGGTCGGCTCGCAGAGGTGGACGACATCGCCCCGGACACGATGGAGGACGTCGCCGTACCGGCTGATCCCCCCGCACGACAGGTGTCCCTGGCCGTCGCACGGCAGATGTCACTGGCCGCGCAGCGACGCGCCGCCGTACTGGCGGAGTTGCGCTCGGCCGGCGCGGCAACGGTCCTGGACCTGGGGTGTGGCGAGGGCGCGCTGATCCGGGACCTCCTCACCGACACCGCGTTCACGACCATCGTCGGTGCTGATGTCTCCGACCGCGCGCTGCGAACCGCCGCTCGCAGGCTCAACCTCGACCGGTTGCCCGATCGGCAGCGGCAGCGGGTGAACCTGATCCAGGCGTCCGTGACCTACCGGGACGAGCGGCTGGCCGGGTTCGACGCCGCTGTACTGATGGAGGTGATCGAGCACGTCGACCCGCCGCGGCTCGCCGCCTTGGCGACGGTGCTCTTCGGTCACGCCGCGCCGCGGACCGTCGTCGTCACGACGCCGAATGCCGAGCACAACGTGCGGTTCGCGGAGCTGGTGTCGGGGAGCTTCCGGCATCGGGACCACCGGTTCGAGTGGACCCGGGAGCAGTTCCGTTCGTGGGCAGACGGCATCGCCCGCGCGCACGGCTACGACGTGCGCTTCCTGGCGATCGGCCCCGATGACCCCGAGGTCGGCGCGCCGACCCAGGCGGTCGTGTTCAGCCGCAAGGAGCAGGCGGAGGCGGGACAGCGATGAGTGGCGTACTCGCGCTGCCGGAACTCTCGCTGGTGGTGCTGGTCGGCGCATCCGGATCGGGCAAGTCCACGTTCGCCGCCCGGCACTTCGGCCGCTACGAGACGGTCTCGAGCGACGTCTGCCGCGGCCTGGTGTCCAACGACGAGATGGACCAGGCCGCGACCGAAGCGGCGTTCGAGGTGCTGCACGTCATTGCCGGCAAGCGGCTGGCGGCCGGTCACCTGACCGTGGTCGACGCGACGAACGTCCAGGCCGACTCCCGCAAGCAGCTCGTCAGCCTTGCTCGCGAGCACGACGTGCTGCCGGTCGCGATCGTGTTCGACGTGCCCGAGCAGATCTGCCTTGAGCGTAACGCCGCCCGTCCCGATCGGGACTTCGGAGCACACGTCGTACGCCGGCAGCGCGACCAGCTGCGCCGGTCGATGCGGGGCCTGGCCAAGGAGGGCTTCCGCCGGGTGCACATCCTGCGCGGCATCGAGGAGATAGCCGACGCCACGATCACCCGGGAGCGGCTGTTCAACGATCTCCGGCACGAGGTCGGCCCCTTCGACGTGATCGGCGACGTCCACGGCTGTCTCGGCGAGTTGGAGATGCTGCTCGAGAAACTCGGCTATGCGATCGGGCGGGACTCCTCGGATCGCGCTGTCGACGCCGTCCACCCGCAGGGCCGCCGCGCGGTGTTCGTCGGTGACCTGGTCGATCGTGGCCCGGATTCACCGGGCGTGCTCCGACTGGTGATGGGGATGGCGGGCGCCGGGCACGCGTTCGCTGTCCCCGGCAACCATGAGAACAAGTTGATCCGGTCGCTGCAGGGGCGCGACGTGCGGGTCTCCCACGGTTTGGCCGAGACGCTTGCTCAGCTCGCCGCGGAAGGAGACGCATTCCGGCAGGAGGTGCGGGTGTTCTGCGAGGGACTGATCTCGCATCTCGTCCTCGACGGCGGTCGGCTCGTCGTCGCTCACGCCGGACTCAAAGAGGCCTACCACGGCCGGGCATCCGGTCGGGTCCGCAGTTTCGCGATGTACGGCGACACCACCGGGGAGACCGACGAATACGGGCTTCCGGTCCGCTATCCGTGGGCGCGGGAGTACCGCGGCGCGGCCACCGTGCTCTACGGGCACACGCCGGTGCCCGAGACGGAGTGGGTCAACAACACGCTCTGCCTGGACACCGGTTGCGTCTTCGGCGGCCGGCTGTCGGCGCTGCGCTACCCGGAGCGGGAGCTCGTCGCCGTCGCGGCCGCCCGGGTGTACTACGAGCCGGCGAGACCGTTTCCCCCCGCCGGTTCCCAGCCGCCGGGCACCGAGCCGGAGCAGCGGGAGGCCGGCCTGCTCGATGTTCAGGACGTGCTGGGGAAGCGGATCGTGCAGGCGGCGCACCACGGCCGGATCACGGTCCGGGAGGAGCAGGCCGCGGGCGCCTTGGAAGTGATGAGCCGCTTCGCCCTGGAGCCGCAGTGGCTGCCGTATCTGCCTCCGACGATGGCTCCGTGCGCCGCGTCCAAGCGCCCGGACGTGCTTGAGCACCCCGATGATGCGTTCGCCGCGTACCGGGCCGACGGTGTGGAGGCGCTGATCTGCCAGGAGAAGCACATGGGCTCGCGGGCTGTGGTCCTGCTCTGCCGGGACGAAGCCGCGGCGTCGGCCCGGTTCTGGACCAGCGGCGGATCCGGCGCGGTCTACACCCGCACCGGGCGGCCGTTCTTCGCCCGTCCCCTCACCGAGCAGCTGCTGGACCGGCTGCGCCGTGCCGTTTCTGTGGCTGGTCTGTGGGAGGAACTCGACACATCCTGGCTGCTGCTGGACTGCGAACTGCTGCCCTGGTCGGCCAAGGCCGGGGACTTGCTACGCAACCAGTACGCCGCCGTCGGCGCTGCCGCGCAGTCAGCGCTGCCGGCCGCGCTGCAGGCGCTGGACGCGGTGTCGAAGCGCGGTATCGACGTCGCGGACCTGACCGACCGCATCAAGCGTCGGGCGACGAACGTGGAGGCGTACCGGGCGGCGTACCGGCGATACTGCTGGCCCACCGACGGTCTCGACGGCATCCGGCTGGCGCCGTTCCAAGTGCTGGCCGCCGAGCAGCAAACGTTCCACGATCGCGACCACGAGTGGCATCTGGCCCAGGCCGACCGACTCGTCGCCTCGGCGCCGGACATGATCACGCCGACGGCGCGCCTTCGAGTCGATGCGACCGACGAGACATCGGCCGCCGCGGCGGTGTCGTGGTGGGAGCGGCTGACCGCCGCCGGCGGGGAGGGGATGGTCGTGAAGCCGCTGGGCAACCTCACCCGCTCGCGCCGAGGTCTGGCGCAGCCCGGCATCAAGGTCCGCGGCCGGGAGTACCTGCGGATCATCTACGGGCCCGACTACACCGAGCCGGAGAGCCTGCAGCGACTACGGGAGCGCAATGTCGGGCACAAGCGCTCGCTGGCCCAGCGCGAATACGCGTTAGGGCTGGAATCCCTGGAGCGCCTGGTCCGCGGCGAACCCCTGTGGAGGGTGCACGAGCCGGTCTTCGCCGTGCTCGCGCTCGAGTCCGAGCCGATCGACCCGCGGCTGTAGACGGCCCGGACTGTGAAGGTCCGGCGTACATCGTGCGGTCCTGCGTCGTGTCATCGGCGTCGCAGTGGCTGCGCCCCCGTGGTTGCGTCCTCTCGCGGTCTTTCGGACCCAGCCGAAAGGCGAGGCGGCCGCGGTGCCGGCGCGACAGGCTCAGCCGGCAGGGACTGCGGCGGACCGGACCGGGACGCGCCGTGGTCCAAGGGGCACCCGGTCGGGAAGGGGCGTGGCGGAATCCCGGGCGGACGCGGTGCGTTGACCCGGCGTTCGCAGGCTTGCGACCTGTGAGCCGGACCGATGAGTTCGCGCTCGCCGCCTTGTCTAACGGATGGAGCAGCCCGTCGCCCACCGAGAAATGTCGTCCCGTCCAGCTAACTTCAGCTCATACGTCGAGCCCGTTGACCGGGTGAGGTTCGCGCGCTCGATGGGCTCGACCTCGTCGTCGACGAAGGCACCGTGCTCGCGCTGCTCGGTCCCAACGGTGCCGGCAAGACGACAACCGTCCGGATTCTGGCGACCCTGTTGCGTCCGGACAGCGGGCGGGCCTCGGTACTGGGCTACGACGTGGTCAAGGACGCGCAACGGTTGCGCCGGGTGATCGGGCTGTCCGGGCAGTACGCCGCGGTGGACGAGAACCTCACCGGCCGGGAGAACCTCTGGATGTTCGGTCGGCTGTACCAGGTGGACAGCCCGACGTCCCGCGCGCGCGCCGCCGAGCTGCTCGAGCAGTTCGACCTCAGCGATGCCGGCGACCGGCCGGTCAAGACGTATTCCGGCGGCATGCGCCGACGCCTCGACCTCGCTGCGGCCCTGATCGGGCATCCCCGACTGCTGTTCCTCGACGAGCCCACCACCGGACTCGACCCGCGTAGTCGCATCGGCATGTGGGAGGTGATCCGCGGCCTGGTTCGGCAAGGATCCACACTGTTGCTGACCACGCAGTACCTGGAGAGGCCGACGCGCTCGCGAACACGATCGCCGTTGTGGATGCCGGCAAGATCATCGCCCGCGGTACCGCTGACGAACTCAAGTCCGAGGTGGGCGGGGAGCGGGTAGAGGTCGTCGTGCACGACCGTGCCCAGCTTGCTACGGCGTTGGAGGTGGTGTCCCAATGCTGTATGGCCGACGCCAAGCTGGACGAGCATTCGAGGCGGCTGACCGCTCCGGCCGCCGGCGGGGCCAAGCAGCTCGTCGAGGTGATCCGGGCGCTCGACGACGCCGGGATCGCCCTCGACGACGTCGGCCTGCGGCGGCCGACGCTGGACGACGTGTTCCTGAGCCTGACCGGCCATGGCGCCGAGCTGGAGGCCGCCGAAGCTGCCGCCGAGGACCAGGCACCTGTTTCCGCAGGGAGGACCGCATGAGTGCCACGGCCGTCGTGAAGTCAGAGCAGGAGGCCACACCCGATCAGGGTTCGGCGATGTCCGACGCGCTGGTGGTGACCTGGCGCAACCTCAAGCGGATTCCCCGCATCCCGGAACTGGCCGTCTTCGCGATCTTGCAGTCGGTGATGTTCGTGCTGCTGTTCGCGTTCGTCTTCGGTGGCGCGATCCCGCTGCCGGGCGGCGGCTCATACCGCGAATTCCTGATGCCCGGCATCTTCGCCCAGACCCTTGCGTTCGCGGCGGCCACGACGGCGATCGGGATGACCGACGACATGGCCAAGGGGCTCGTCGACCGGTTCCGGTCCCTGCCGATGTCGCGGTCGGCGTTCCTGACCGGCCGCACGGTCTCCGATGTCGTCTACAACCTCGGCATCCTCATTGTCTTGATGCTGTCGCGACTGGCGGTCGGCTGGCGGGTGCATGAGGGCGTTATCCGCTTCCTCGCCGGGTTGGCTTTGACCTTGCTGTTCGCCTACGCGATGTCGTGGGTCGGCGTCTGGCTCGGGATGCTCGTGCCCACGGTGGAGGTGGCCCAGCAGGTGGCGTTCACCGCGATCTTCCCGTTGACGTTCCTGTCGAATGCCTTCGTCCCACTGTCGACGCTGCCCGGTTGGTTGCAGCCGATCGCGGACTGGAATCCGGTCAGTGCCATCACGGCGTCGCTGCGCGAGTTGTGGGGCAACCCCAATCCGTTCGCCACCAGCAGCTTCCCGTCCGAGCATCCGATCGTGCTGACGCTGATCTGGACGGCGCTGTTCATCGTGATCTTCGCCCCGCTCGGTGTACGCCGGTATCGGGAGACGTCACGCTGAACCGATCACAGCCGGCACCCGCTTCGACGCCCAGTCGTTGACGCTCCGTCAGCCCCCTTCCGGGGATCGCTGACGCCCTACCGCTGCGCCCGCGAGCGGGCAAAGCGTGGTCAGCCCACGGATTGCTCCACATGGTCGGTGCTTCGCCGGCGGCGGCTTGTCTCGGCCAGCGAGTCGCCCACGACCCATATCGCCACGGCGAACAGCAAGAGGTCCTTGGCGAGGAACTGGCCCGGCCTCGGCGAGAGCTGCGGAGAGCCGGCCTCCTGATAGACCCCGGGTGTAGTGAGAAGTAGCGTCAGGGTGCCGGCAAAGAGCACGATTGCGAATGCGCCGCCGAGGACGGACCCACGGCCGGACGGGCCGCTACTCGCCTTGGAAATGAGCGGTTTCCTTCCCGTCGAGGCGGATGTGCGAACTCAGCAGATGCGGTAGTGCTCAGCCCGGTCGGAGTTCAGCGTCAGCCCATGGCC
>JACCXW010000171.1 GCA_013696785.1 Geodermatophilaceae bacterium
GGCGTGTCGAATTGCGACTCGGGGACGAACGTCCCGGCCGCACCTCCGAGCAGTAGTGCCTGCAGTGGCCTGCCGTCGCGCACGCCGCCGGCAAGCCTGATCATGTCGCGCAGGGTCGTACCGAACGGGACCTCGTAGACACCCGGCGTCGTGACACAACCGGAGACGCAGAACAGCTTCGTACCCGTCGACTTCGCGGTACCAAGCGCCGCGAAAGCGGGGCCGGTCTCCACGACGACATCGAGCACGTTCAGCAGCGTCTCGACGTTGTTGATCAGGGTCGGCTTGCCGAACAGCCCCGCGACGGTCGGGAACGGCGGCTTGTTGCGGGGCTCGCCGCGGTAGCCCTCGATGGAGTTCATCAGTGCGGTCTCTTCGCCACAGATGTAGGCGCCGGCACCGCGCCGGAGTTCAAGATCGAAGGCGAACCCGCGCCCCATCACGTCCGGTCCGAGCAACCCCCGCGCCCGAGCCTGCGTGATGGCGTTGGCAAGCCGCCGGGTGGCCAGCGGGTACTCACCGCGGATGTAGAGGTAGCCGAGCTCGCAACCGGCGGCGTACCCGGCGATCGTCATCGCCTCGACGAGGGCGAACGGGTCCTCTTCCATGAGGACGCGGTCCTTGAACGTCCCCGGCTCGGACTCGTCGGCGTTGCAGATCAGGTAGTGCGGGCGGGCCGGGGCGCTCGCGACACCGGACCACTTCACGCCGGTCGGGAACGCCGCCCCGCCGCGGCCCATCAGCTTGGAGTCGGTCACCTCCCGGATGACCCCGGCAGGACCCAGTTGCAGCGCCCGGCGCAGTGCCGCGTAGCCGCCGTTCTTGCGGTAGTCGTCGAGGCTCTCGGGATCCGCGAGACCGATCCGCCGCAGCAGCCGCAAGGACGGATCGCGCGGTTCGACTGTCTGTGGCGTGGACCCCGGCACGAAGACGGCCGGCGCGCCGCCCCGGAGCACAGCAGCGACCTGGTTCGCGGCCGCGGGCGCGTGGGACTCGTCCTGCGCCTCGCCGGCCAACTGGAACATCACCGCCGGCGCACGTTCGCACAATCCGAGGCAGGGACTGCGGATCCAGGTGGCATCAGGCGCATCGCTACCCGGTGTGCCCGCGGGGCCGAACTCGCCTTCCAGCTGCTCGATCAACGGTTTGGCGCCGCCGATCCGGCAGGCGATGTCGTCACAGACATGCGCGACCCGCGCGGGTCGGGGCTGCGTCGACAGCATCGCGTAGAACGTCGCGACGCCGTACACCTCTGCGGGCGGGACGGTCAGCCGCTGCGCGACGTAGCTGAGCGCGCCGTCGCTGATCCAACCGAGTCGCTTCTGTACGGCGTGCAAGACGGGCAGCAGCAGGTGCCGTTGGCTTCTTGCATCGCGGCCGCCGTAGGAGACCCGGCCGTCCTCCGCGCGATCCCGATTGCCGCCCTCCCACCGGGTACCCGGCGGGCCTAGTTCGGCGTCGACGGCGGCACGTTCGGCCGCTGACGCCTGCGCGTGCCTGAGGTACAGATCCATCCGTGTCCTAGCCGCGCTGTTTCTCTGGGGTCAGCTTGTCTACCCGGATCGCGGTCGCCTTGAACTCCGACGTACCGGACTTGGGATCCCAGCTCTCGTTGGTGAGCAGGTTGACATCGGCCTCGCCGCTCGCGTGCGGTGTCATCCACGACAAGCCTGGCCGCAGCGACGGATCACACCGGATCGGTGCCTCGATCGCCCCCCGTCGTGAGCTGATGAGTACCCGCTCGCCGTCTTCGAAACCGAGCCGCTGCGCGTCCTCCGGCGAGAGCCGCAGGCTTTCGGCCTCCCACAGCGGGGAGCTGTAGCCGTCGGTCTGTACGCCGGTGTTGTAGGAGTCCAGCCGGCGCACCGTGGTCATCCGCAACGGGAACTGCTCGGTCAGGGTGTCGATCGGCGGAAGCCACTCGCAGGCATGGAACGGCGCGGGCGCGCCCTCCAGCGGATCGGCCCACAGCCGCTCGTGCAGCAGCGAGCTGCCGGGATGGTTCTCGTCCGGGCACGGCCACTGGATGCCGCCGAGTTCCTCCAGCCGCTGGTAGCTCATCCCGGTGTGCATCGCGGACAGGCTGCGAAGCTCGTCCCAGGCCTGCTCGGAGGTGGGACTTCCCCAGTCATGGCCCAGTCTGCGGGCCAGCTCGGTAATGATCTTGATGTCCGGCCAGGCCTGCCCCGGTGGGTCGAGCGCCTTTCGGGTGCGCTGCACCCGGCGCTCGCTGTTGGTCACCGTGCCGTCGGCCTCGCACCAGTCCGCGGCCGCCGGGAACACCACGTCCGCGTACTCCGCGGTCTTGGTCAGGAAGATGTCCTGGACGACGAGATGGTCGAGGCCGACGAGCAGCTTGCGACAGTGCGCGACGTCGGCCTCGGATTCGGCCGGGTTCTCCCCCATGATGTACGCCGCCCGCAGCTCGCCGCGGTCCATGGCCTCGAACATCTCCGACAGGTGCCATCCGCGATTGGCCGGCAGCTGCACTCCCCAGGCCTGCTCGAAGCGGCCTCGCTCACCGTCGTCCTCGATGTCCTTGAAGCCGGGCAGCTTGTTCGGGATGGCGCCCATGTCGCCGCCGCCCTGGACGTTGTTCTGCCCGCGCAACGGGTTCAGGCCGCTGCCGTAGCGACCGACGTGACCGGTCAGCAGCGCGAGGTTGATCAGCGACAGCACGTTGTCGACGCCGGTGTGGTGCTCGGTGATGCCGAGGGTCCAGCAGATCTGCGCGCGGTCAGCCTCGGCGTACCGGTGCGCCAACTCCTTGATCGCCGCCGCGGGTACGCCGGTGATCCGCTCGGTGTACTCCAGCGTGTAGGGCTCGACGGTCTTCTCGTACAACTCGATGTTGATCGTGGCGTGCTCGATGAAGGCGCGATTCTCCAGGCCCGCGGCGAGGATCTCGCGGCCCAGGCCGTTGGCCAGGGCGATGTCGCTGCCGACGTCGATGCCGAGCCACACGTCGGCCCACTCGGCGCTGCTCGTGCGGCGAGGGTCGACGGCGTACAGCCGGGCGCCGTTGTGGACGCCCTTCAGGACGTGGTGGAAGAAGATGGGATGCGCGTTGCGGGCGTTCGATCCCCACAGCACGATGAGGTCGGTGTGCTCGATGTCCTCGTAGGAACTGGTGCCACCACCGGCACCAAATGCAGCCGCCAGACCGACGACGCTAGGAGCGTGTCAAGTTCGGTTGCAGGAGTCGATGT
>JACCXW010000178.1 GCA_013696785.1 Geodermatophilaceae bacterium
TGAGCGACAGAGGGCGGCAGATGAAGGTCGGCGTACCCAAAGAGGTCAAGAACCACGAGTACCGCGTTGCGATCACCCCGGCCGGAGTCACCGAGCTGATCCGCGCCGGGCACGACGTGTTGATCGAGTGCGGCGCCGGTGACGGCTCGTCGATGCCCGATGACGTCTTCGTCGCCCGCGGCGCCCGGATCGCAACTACCGCGGACGATGTGTGGGCCGGGTCCGACCTCGTGCTCAAGGTCAAGGAGCCGATCGCCGAGGAGTACCACCGGATGCGCTCCGGGCAGACGCTGTTCACCTATCTGCATCTGGCCGCGAGCCTGGAATGCACCAAGGCGCTGATGGTCGCCGGCATCGACGCGGTGTCCTACGAGACCGTGCAGCTTCCGGACGGTTCGCTGCCGCTGCTGGCGCCGATGTCCGAGGTCGCCGGCCGGATGGCCCCGCAGGTCGGCGCGCACTGCCTCGAACGCGCGCAGGGCGGGCGCGGCGTGCTGATGGGCGGTGTTTCCGGCGTCTACGCCGCCAAGGTGGTCGTCCTGGGTGCCGGCGTCTCCGGCCTGAACGCCGCCGCGATCGCCCTCGGCATGCAGGCCGAGGTGCTGTTGCTCGACGTGAACATCCAGCGGCTGCGCGAGGTGGACCGGATCTACCAGGGACACATGCAGACCGTCATGTCCAACTCCTACGAGGTGGAGCAGGCCGTCATCGACGCCGACCTCGTGATCGGCGCCGTCCTGATTCCCGGGGCGAAGGCGCCACGGCTGATCAGCAACGAGTTGGTGGCCCGGATGAAGCCCGGCTCGGTTCTCGTCGACATCTCCGTGGACCAGGGTGGCTGCTTCGAGGACACCCACCCGACCACGCACGCCGAACCGACGTACGCCGTACATCAGTCGGTCTTCTACTGCGTGGCGAACATGCCCGGCGCGGTGCCCAACACGTCGACGTACGCGCTGACGAACGTGACGATGCCCTACGTGATGTCGCTGGCCAACAAGGGACTGCGGGAGGCCACCCGCGTCGATGCTGCCCTCGCGAAGGGGGTCAACGTCGTCGGGGGGCAGATCGTCTACGACCACGTGGCCGAGGCGCACGGCCTGTCGTACACGCCGCTGGCCGACGCGCTGGCCTGACGCCAGACCCGTGGCCGTCCGCATCGATGCGACCCGGATCGACCGGCTGGTCACGACCTACCTCGACCACCTGACCGTCGAACGTGGCCTGGCCGCGAACACGGTCCTGTCCTACCGCCGCGATCTTCGCCGGTACGCGGAACATCTCGCCTCCGTCGGTGTGCTGACGGTGACCGAGGTGGGGGAGCGGGACGTGTCGGCGTTTCTGGCCGCTCTGCGCGAGGGCAGCGAGGAGCATCCGCCGCTGGCCGCACCGTCGGCGGCCCGGGCCGTGATCGCGGTCCGTGGGCTGCACCGCTTCGCCGTACGGGAGGGGCTCGTCGCCGACGACGTCTCTCGCGACGTGCATCCGCCGGCCGCGGCGAAGCGGTTGCCGAAGTCGATTCCACTGGAGGACGTGGAACTGCTGCTCGCCGCGGCGGTGCGCGAGGAGACGCCGCTGGCGCTTCGGGACCGCGCGTTGCTGGAGCTGCTGTACGGCACCGGCGCCCGGATCTCCGAGGCGGTCGGCCTCGCCGTCGACGATCTGGACCTTGCCCGCGCCGCGGTGCTGCTGCGCGGCAAGGGCGGCAAGCAGCGCATCGTCCCGGTCGGCTCGTACGCCGTACGCGCGGTGGAGCACTATCTCGTGCGAGCCCGGCCGTCGCTGGTGGCGACCGGGCGGGGCAGTCACATGCTGCTGCTCAACGCCCGCGGCGGGCCGCTCACGCGGCAGAGCGCGTGGGCGATCCTGCGGACGGTCGCGACGCGGGCCGGGCTGCCGGAGACGATCAGCCCGCACACCCTGCGGCACTCCTTCGCCACCCACCTGCTCGACGGCGGCGCGGACGTCCGGGTGGTGCAGGAACTGCTCGGGCACGCCTCCGTCGCCACCACCCAGCTGTACACCCTGGTCACCGTGGATCGGCTGCGCGAGGTGTATGCCACCGCCCATCCGCGGGCACGCGGTTGACGGGTGTTTGGTCCGCCTCGGGCGGCGGACTAGAGTCGCCGGGATCTGTGTGAACGCCAGCCGATGGAGAGGGCCCGGTCCGTCGTCTCATGCCAACTGAACCCCGAGACGCCGACGCGCTGCCATTCGAGGGCATGGACGCACCGGTCAAAAAGCGCCGCTCCCGTAAGGCCACCCAGCCGGCGGAGCCCAAGACACGGGCGGTGTCCACCGATCCGGCTCGGGAGCGGGTCCGGCCGATCCCGGACCCGGTGACACTGCACAGCCACGGCCCGGCGAGGGTGCTCGCCCTGTGCAACCAGAAGGGCGGCGTCGGCAAGACCACCTCGACGATCAACCTCGGCGCGGCGCTGGCCGAGTTCGGCCGCCGGGTGCTGCTCGTGGACTTCGATCCGCAGGGCGCGCTGTCGGTGGGGCTCGGTGTGTACCCGCATCAGCTGGACATGACGATCTACAACGCGCTGATGGAACGCCGTACGAACGGCGATGACGTCCTGCTCAAGACCGGCGTGGCCGGCATGGACCTGCTGCCGAGCAACATCGACCTGTCCGCCGCCGAGGTGCAGCTCGTCAACGAGGTGGCCCGGGAGCAGGCGCTCGCGCGGGTGCTGGGACCGCTGCTGCCGCGCTATGACTACGTGCTGATCGACTGCCAGCCCTCGCTCGGCTTGCTCACCATCAACGCGCTGACCGCAGCACACGGCGTGATCGTCCCGCTGGAGTGCGAGTTCTTCAGTCTCCGTGGCGTCGCGCTGCTGCTGGACACGATCGAGAAGGTGCAGGAGCGGCTCAACCCCGAGCTGCGTGTCGAGGGGATCCTGGCCACAATGTACGACGCCCGCACCCTGCACGCCCGCGAGGTGTTCAGCCGCGTCGTGGACGCCTTCGGCGACACCGTGTTCCAGACCGTCATCGCCCGCACCGTGCGCTTTCCCGAGACGACCGTGGCCGGGGAGCCGATCACGTCCTGGGCACCGCAGAGTCCCGGTGCGACGGCGTACCGGGATCTGGCGCGAGAGGTCCTCGCCCGGTCGTGATGCCCGACCAGTCGCGCTTTCATGTCCGGCTGGACAACTTCGAGGGTCCGTTCGATCTGCTGCTCAGCCTTATCGCCAAGCATCGCCTCGACGTCACCGAGGTGGCGCTGTCGCAGGTGACCGACGAGTTCATCGCGCACATCCGCGCCGCCGGGCCGGACTGGGATCTGGGGCAGGCCACCGAATTTCTCGTCGTGGCGGCGACACTCCTTGATCTCAAGACGGCGCGGCTGCTGCCGACCGCGGACGTAGAGGACGAGGAGGACCTGGCGCTGCTGGAGGCGCGGGACCTGCTGTTCGCTCGGCTGCTGCAATACCGTGCATACAAGCTCGCGGCCGCGCACCTGGGCGAACTGGAGCGGGTGACCGCGCTGCGATACCCGCGGTCGGTGTCACTGGAACCGCATTTCGCCGCGCTGCTCCCCGACGTGCTCCTCGGTGTCGGACCGGATCGCTTCGCCCGGATCGCTGCCGAGGTGCTGCGGCCCAGACCCGCCCCGGTGATCGCCGTTGAGCACCTGCATGCGCCGCGGGTCAGTGTCGCCGAACACGCTGCCATCCTGCGCGGGCGGCTCGCCCGCTCCGGCGCTGCGACATTCCGTTCCCTGACCGCGGATTGCCAGCACACGCTGGAGGTCGTGGCGCGGTTCCTGGCCCTGCTGGACCTGTACCGCGACCACGAGGTCGCCTTCGACCAGGTGAGCGCGCTCGGGGAGTTGCACGTGCGCTGGACCGGGCCGGCGAATTGAGTGGGAGACTTCCGGCGTGCACCTGACCCAGACCATTCCAGCGCTTCCCGTCCGGGACATGACCGCCGCAGTCGCCTGCTACCGCGACAAGTTCGGCTTCACCGTCGTCCATCACGACGGCGGCTTCGCGGTGGTGGTGCGTGACGACGCCGAGATCCACCTATGGGAGTCCAGCGACGTCAGCTGGGAACAGCGGAGCTCCATGGAGCGCCCGGTCCGCTCCGGAGCCGAATCCTTCATCGCCGGTACGGCGAGCTGCCGCATCAAGGTCGACGAGGTCGACGCGCTGTACGACGAGCTCAAGGCGACCGGCGTCCTGCACAAGGTGTCGCTCGAGGCGGTAGGTGACACCGACTTCGGGACGCGGGAGTTCGCGACCCTGGACGTGGACGGCAACCTGATCTCGTTCTTCCGCTGGGTCACGCCGCGTGGCTGACCGGCTGTCGCACGCCTTGGAGGCGGTCCTCCTGGTCGTCGACACGCCGGTCGGCTCGGCGGAACTGGCGGGCGCAGTCGAGCAGCCAGTAGAGGCCGTCGAGGAGGCGCTGCAACAGCTCTCCCGGGAGTACGACGAGGCCGAGCGCGGGATCCAGCTTCGTGAGGTGGCCGGCGGGTGGCGGCTGTACACCCGCGAGGAGTTCGCCGGCGCCGTGGAGCGGCTGCTGCTCGAGGGGCAGCGCTCGCGGCTGACCCAGGCAGCTTTGGAGACGCTGTCCGTGATCGCCTACCGGCAACCGGTCACGCGGGCGCGGATCTCCGGCATTCGCGGGGTCGGCGTCGACGGCGTGGTCCGCACCTTGCTGGGCCGCGGCCTGATCGAGGAGTGCGGGACCGACCCCGATACCGGCGGCGGGCAGTACTGCACGACCGGGCTGTTCCTGGAGAAGCTGGGGTTGCAATCGCTGGCGCAGCTGCCGTCACTTGCCCCGCTGCTGCCGGAGCTGGACACGGTCGACGATGCCTGAGGGGATCCGGCTGCAGAAGGTGCTGGCCGCCGCCGGCGTCGGTTCGCGCCGGGCCTGCGAGGAGCTGATCGCCGCCGGGCGGGTGTCCGTGGACGGGAAGATCGTCACGACGCAGGGCGTCCGGGTGGACCCGCTGAGGGCGGTCGTCGCTGTGGACGGCGAACGGATGATCGTCAACGCCGACCTGACGCACCTCATCTTCAACAAGCCGCGCGGCGTGGTGTCCACGATGTCGGACGAGCAGGGCCGGCCGTGTGTCGGTGACTACGTGCGGCAGTCGGGGCTGTTCCACGTCGGGCGGTTGGACGCCGACAGCGAGGGACTGCTGCTGCTGACCAACGACGGTCCGCTGGCGCACCGGCTGGCACACCCGTCGTACGAGGTCCCTAAGACCTACCTGGCTGAGATCGCCGCGCCTGTTCCGCGCGATGTCGGCAAGCGGCTGCGCGCAGGTGTCGAGCTGGAGGACGGCCCGGCGCGGGCGGACTCCTTCCGGGTGCTGGGCCAGGCCAGTGGCCGCGCGCAGGTCGAGATCGTGCTGCACGAGGGACGCAAGCACGTCGTACGCCGGATGCTCGAGGCGGTGGACCGACCTGTTGCACGCCTGGTGCGCACCGCAGTGGGACCGGTGCAACTGGGCACCCAGCGACCGGGCTCCTTCCGCCCGCTGACGAGCAAGGAGCTGGGCCTGCTGTACGAACTCACCGGCCTCTAGCGAGCGCGATCGTGAACGCCGCCGCGGCGGCCAGTGAGGCGATCGCCCGGACGTGGTTCCACCTCGTCCAGTCGGCGGCGTAGCGCAGCCAGTTGGCCGCCGCGTCGGGCTGCGCGGTGTCCACCGCGTCCAGCCGCAGGTTGCGCGGGATGTGGTAGCCGATGGTCAGCACGATCGCGCCGAGCAGGTACAGCAGGCTGCCGGCCAACCGGAGCCTGGCGTCCTCGGCACCGAGGTCGAGCACCGCGTCGACGCCCAGCGCGACGCAGGCCAGGGCGGGCAGGAAGAGGGCGGCCAGGAACACCGGGCCGACCGCGGCGTTGATCGACTGCATCGCGACCAGGCCACCGGGGGTGTGGCAGCCGGCGCAGACCCGACATGACGATGGTGGAGAACGCGAAGAACACCCCACCCATCAGGGCGCAGGTCACCGCCGCGAGGGCCGTGACCGCACCGGCCAGGCCACCGTTCACGGCGTCGGAGTGTACGGCGGTGCCTCACCCCAGCCCCACCTCGGGACCGGCGCCTGCGGCGGGGGTTCGGCTCCCGGCTGCGAGTTGGACAGCGCGATCCGCGAACCCCACTCGACATAGGCCACGAACGCGGAGCGGAACTCAGGGTCCTCGGGCAGCCCGGCCTCGTCGGCCGCCTCGGCGATCAGCTGCGCCCATCTCGCGCGCAACGCAGGTGTGATCTGCAGGTCGATGTGGTGTCTGAGCATTCCGGCGTACCCACCCCGTTCCTCGGTGTAGGCAGCCGGGCCACCGAAGACCTCGGCCAGCCACATCGCGACGTGCCGCGCATGGTCCTTGTCGACGTGCGCGAACACCTCGGCCAGCAACGGGTCGGCGTGCACGTGTCGGTAGAAGACCTTGGTCAGGCGCTCGAACGCCGGCTGCCCGCCGGCCCAGTCGTACAATGTCTGCTCAGCCATTGCAACACTGTAATCACGGCCGACGTCCGGCGGTCAGGCAGGCTTGAGGACATAGCTGTTCCCGGCCGAGTCGGTCACGGCGGCCACCGTGGCGTGCGATGGGCTCCAGATCCCGGTCGCTACGACGATCCGGTTCCCGACGGTCACGTTCGACCCGAGCGCCACGTCGAGCTTCGGCAGGGTCTTGCCATGGCCGCTCGCCTGCTGCACGAATGTCGGCGTACCGGCGGCGTGTGCGGGCAGATCGACCACTCCGACCGCGGCGATCAACAGTGTCACCGCGATGGCGAGCCGAGCTCTCATCGTGATCCGTTCTCGTCGTGGATCCGGCCGGATGTACCCTACGGCAACGGCTACAGAGAGTGGTACCAAGTAGCCCGTCCGGGTGGCGCGGTTCGACTCGAAAGGATGGCGTGTCTGGCCGTTACCCTGGGCAGGACCGAAGGAGGCCTCGTGGCCGTGCGCGCGCTGCGTGGCGCCATCCAAGTTTCAGCCAACGAGCGGCAGCCGATCCTGGACGGGGCCGGCACCCTCGTCCAGACCGTGCTCGACCGCAACGGCGTCCG
>JACCXW010000198.1 GCA_013696785.1 Geodermatophilaceae bacterium
GCGCATAGCTGCGTTGTCGACCTCGTCTCCCGCGGCGCCGACCACCGCGAGCGGAACGGCCGAGCCGGAAGCAACCTCACCCGGCGAGGCACAGTCGGCATCATATGAGGGCACGCTGATCTCCTTCAGGACAGAGGAGGGGTTCCGTATAGGCATCGCCTGCGCCGAGGGCAGGTGCAATCTCACTGGCTACGGCTTCGGCGGAGGTCCGTTGGTCCTGACACGCGACGGCGCCGTATTCACCGGCGGCGTCCTGCCCCGATCGGCATCATGCGATGACATTCAGGCCGGCATCGACGTCGTGATCACGACGCAGGGCGAATCAATGACGCTGGTGGGCACGCCGACGGGGCCTGTAACCGTCGATTGTGGTGGCGGTGTCACCCAAACCGACGAGTTCCAGCCAGTCGCCTTCACCGGCACCCTGGTCGACGGCAGTCCTCCGCAGACGTGGCCGTGACCGACGGCAGCAGCCCGTTCAAGCTCCGCACCAGCGACTGAGGCAGCTCAGCCGGCGGCGCCGCCGGTGATGTTCCACGACGCCAACCGCAGCGACGGTACAAGGAGGCTGGACGAGCCGCCCGCCATCGGAGCGATCGCCCGCGGGGAACTCTGCATGGAACGCGACACACCGAGTACCGCACCAGGTGCCAGCGCGTCCACGTAGGACTGCGTGAAGCGAAGGGTGCTCACCGCCGACCCCAACCTGCCGTCCTCGATCAACCACACGCCGTTGCGGGTAAGGCCGGTGTAGATCAGCGTCTTCGGGTCCAGCGCTCGGGTGTACCAGAAATCACTGATCAGCAGACCACGCTCGACATCGGCGATCAGGTCGTCGGTCGCGCCCGGGCCGAGCCGTACATCGGTGGGGAGGGCACCCATCCGGTCGCCGCCTTCGACGGCGTGCCCGGTCGTCTCGCTGCCGCCGGCGGCCGCCGTACGCCGGTCGTGAGGGATGCCGGCAGTGAGGCCGGCGGTGACTAGCTCGAGCCGTCGTTTCGGCGTTCCCTCGGCGTCGAACGGCAAGCCGGTCGCGTGTTCGTCGGTGCTGTCATCCCAGAGCGAGACCGCGGGGTCGAACTGTTGCTCGCCGAGGCGGGCAAATGAGCGGCCCTCGACGACAGCCTTGCCGTTCAATCCCTGCCAGAGCAGGCCCGATACCAGGTCGGAGACCGCGCCAGGCTCCAGCACGACCTCGTACCGGCCCGGCTCGAGGCCGAATTGCTCCCGACCCGCCAATGCCTTTGCCGCTGCCGCTGCTCCCAGCTCGGCTCCGTCCACATCGGACAGTGCGATGGCGGCGGTCCGCGCGGCACCGTCCGAGCCACCAGTCCGGGCGATGGCGTCCATGCTGGCCTGCGTGGACCGGGCGGACACCGCCTGCCCGGCCGAGTTCGCAAACGCCGCCTCGACGCTTTTCGTTTGGCAGTACCCGGCACAGGCGAGCCCCGCGGCCGCGTCCACAAAGGACCGTACGGCGCGTGCACGGGCGTCAGGAGCGGCTGCTGCGGTGGCCTCGTCCCAGTTGCCCGTGGTGTGCACGTCCTGCCGCGGGGACAGCCCGGCCCAACCGGCGTCCTCTTGCGTCAGGGCGGCCGCGGCGAGCGCTGAGGCCACGAGCGCCGACACGGCATCCGGTGTCGTGCGGTTCGTGCTGGCGGCGGCGGTCCGGCCGTCGACGTGGACCTGCAGGACCACGCGGTAGCACTCGTCGGCAACATTCTGGTGGATGAAGGATTCCGCGAAGCGGGTCAGGGCGCTGGATTCCCGGGACACCGTCACCGCCGCGTCCGCTGCCGGGTTCTTGTCGGCCACCCGCTCCAGGACCCTGGCGGCGATGTCCTGAACTGTGCTCACGCCCGGACACCCACCCGGACGTTGCGGAACCGGGCGGGCATGGCCGGGTGCCCCGTGTGGCCGGTCTGCCCGGGCTGGCCCTTGCCGCAGTTCGGCGTACCCCAGAACCGACGCTCGGACTCGCCGGCCAGCATGTCCATGGAAGCCCAGAAATCCGGCCCGATACCGGTATAAGTGGGATTGCGCAGCAGCCGACCTCGGGTACCGCCCTTGATCTCCCATCCGATCTCGCAACCGAACTGGAAGTTGCGGCGCTTGTCGTCGATCGACCAGGACCGGTTGTGTTCCATGAAGATGCCGTCGTCGGTCGCCGCGATCATCGATTCCAGGGTGTCGGGACCGGGCAGCAAGCCCACATTCGTCATCCGGACCATCGGGATCCGGGCATATCCGTCGGCGCGGACGGCGCCGGCATAGTCGAGCCCGGCGATCGAGGCGGAGTCGCGGCCGGCGAGCACGCCCACCCAGATGCCGTCGCGCACGATGTCGTTCGCGGCGGCCGGAGTGCCCTCGTCGTCGTACCCGAATGAGCCCAGTGCGCCGGGCAGCGTCGGGTCGGCGGTCACCGTCATCAGGTCCGAGCCGTACCGCAGCCGGCCGAGCTTGGACAAATCCAGCCACGACGTGCCCGCGTAGCCGGCCTCCCAGCCCAGGATCCGGTCAAGTTCCACCGCGTGGCCGACGGACTCGTGGATCTGCAGCGACATCTGCTCGCCACCGAGGATGACGTCCGTGGTCCCCGGTGGGCAGAGCGGCGCGGTCAGCAACTCGGTCGCCTCCGCGGCGATCCGTTCGGCGTGCGCGGGCAGATCGATCGAGCGGACGAGTTCCCAGCCTGCGGTGCCGTACTGCCCGCGGAAGCTCGGGTACGACCGGCGCTGCGTGGAGCCTTCGCCGTACGTCATACAGTGCATGCCGGCACCGCATTCACGGATCCGCTGGTCGATCCGGTGGCCCTCGGAGGAGACGAACCACTTCTCGGTGTCCCAGATCTGATACAGCGCCGAGGCCAAGGGGACGCCGGCTTGCCGCATGGTCGCCGTGACGCCGACGAGCAGGTCGCCCTTGTCCGACATCGACACCGAAAGAGGGTCCTCGTCGCAGGCGCTTGCCCAGCTGTCCTTCCGGACCTCAGTCGAGACGAGTTCGAGGTCTGCCCCAGGGACCAGCGCGGACGCGCGCGCGATCTCGGCAGCCGTTTCGCCGGCCCGGCGGGCGGCGGCGGCATCCAGATCGGGTACGGCGAAGAAACCCCACGACGACCCGACGAGGGCGCGTACGCCGATACCGACGGTGTCCCGCTGGGTGAGATCCTCGACCTGCCCGTTCTGTGCGGTCATGGATTCGTACCGACTGTGCATCACGCGGGCGTCGGCGTACCGCGCACCCGCGCCGAGTGCCGCCTCGACCGCGCGGGTTGCCGCCTCAAACACAGGTCACACGTTCTCCCGGCGGCGGATCTTGCTGCCCAGCCACACCAGCGGATCGAACTTGCGGTCGACGACGCGTTCCTTCATCGGTATCAGCGCGTTGTCCGTGATCTTGATGTGCTCGGGGCACACCTCGGTGCAGCACTTGGTGATGTTGCAGTAGCCGAGGCCGTGCTCGTCCTGCGCCTGCTTCTTGCGGTCCATCTCGTCGAGCGGGTGCATGTCCAGCTCGGCGATGCGCATCAGGAAGCGTGGACCGGCGAAGGCGTCCTTGTTGTCCTCGTGGTCACGGACGACGTGGCAGACGTTCTGACAGAGGAAGCACTCGATGCACTTGCGGAACTCCTGCGAGCGCTCGACATCGATCTGCTCCATCCGGTAGTCACCGGCGGCCACCCCCTTCGGGGGCGCAAAGGCAGGGATCTCACGGGCCTTGGCGTAGTTGAACGACACGTCTGTCACCAGGTCCCGGATGACCGGGAACGCCCGCAGCGGTGTGACGGTGATCATGTCGGCCTCGGCGAACGTGCTCATGCGGGTCATGCAGAGCAGCCGTGGCCGTCCGTTGATCTCGGCGCTGCACGAGCCGCACTTGCCGGCCTTGCAATTCCAGCGCACCGCGAGATCACCGGCCTGGGTGGCCTGCAGCCGGTGGATGATGTCGAGGACGACCTCGCCCTCGTTCACCTCGACGGAGAAGTCCTGCAGGTCACCGCCGACCGCGTCGCCGCGCCAGACCCGGAAGTGCGCCTCGTAGCTCATGAGGTCAGGTCCCCTTCCGGGAGCGCGTTCATTTCCGCTTCGGTGAGGTACTTGGCCAGCTCGGCCTTGTCGAAGAGCGCGATCAGATCCGCGCGGATCGTCAGCACCGGCTGCTGGACCACCGCGACGTCGACCGAGCCGGTGGGGTGCGAGCAAACCAGGTTCACCTTGCGCCACTCGGCGTCCATGGCCGGGAAGTCGTCGCGGGTGTGACCTCCGCGGCTCTCCTGCCGCACCAGGGCCGACTTCGCCACGCACTCGCTCACGATGATCATGTTCCGCAGATCGAGCGCGAGGTGCCAACCCGGGTTGAACTGGCGGTGACCTTCCACCTTGACCCGCGCAGCGCGTTCACGGAACTTCTCCAGCCTGGCCAGCGCGTCTTCGATCTCGTCCGGGCGGCGGATGATCCCGACCAGATCCTGCATCGCCTGCTGCAGCTCCTGGTGGATCTCGTACGGGTTCTCGCCCACGTCGGTCTCGAAGGGCTGCAGCGCGAAACCCATCACGTCGTCGAGATCAGAATCCCGTACGGCGGGGCGCATGCCGCCGAGGGAGTCGACGTACTGTGCGGCGCCCATGCCGGCCCGGCGGCCGAACACGAGCAGGTCGGACAGTGAGTTCCCGCCGAGCCGGTTCGAGCCGTGCATGCCGCCGGCGACCTCACCGGCGGCGAAGAGCCCCGGAACGGATGCCGCGGCGGTGTCCGGGTCGACCTCGACCCCACCCATCACGTAGTGGCAGGTCGGACCGACCTCCATTGGCTCCTTCGTGATGTCCACGTCGGCGAGTTCCTTGAACTGGTGCCACATCGACGGCAGCCGCCGCTTGATCTCCTCGGCCGGCAGCCTGGTGGACACGTCCAGGAAGACGCCACCGTGCGGCGAACCCCGCTCGGCCTTGACCTCGCTGTTGATCGCCCGCGCCACTTCGTCGCGGGGGAGCAGCTCCGGCGGGCGCTTGTTGTTGTCCGGGTCGGTGTACCAGCGGTCGCCCTCGTCCTCGCTCTCGGCGTACTGCTTCTTGAAGACGTCCGGGATGTAGTCGAACATGAACCGCTTGCCCTCGGAGTTACGCAGCACGCCGCCGTCTCCGCGGACAGACTCGGTGACCAGGATCCCCTTCACCGACGGGGGCCAGACCATCCCGGTCGGGTGGAACTGGACGAACTCCATGTTCAGCAGCGACGCGCCGGCTCGCATGGCGAGCGCGTGGCCGTCGCCGGTGTACTCCCAGGAGTTGCTCGTCACCTTGAAGGACTTGCCGATCCCGCCGGTGGCCAGCACGACGGCGGGCGCCTCGAACAGGACCATGTCGCCGGCCTCGCGGAAGTACCCGAAGGCACCCGCGACCCGCTGGCCGTCCAGCAGCAGGTCGGTGATCGCGCACTCGGCGAAGACGCGGATCATCGCGTCGTAGTCGCCGTGATCGCGCATGTCCTCCTGCTGTATCGACACGATCTTCTGCTGCAGGGTGCGGATCAACTCCAGGCCGGTGCGGTCGCCGACGTGGGCCAACCGGGGGTATTCGTGGCCGCCGAAGTTGCGCTGGCTGATCTTGCCTTCCTTGGTCCGGTCGAACAGGGCGCCGTAGGTCTCCAGCTCCCAGACGCGGTCCGGCGCCTCCTTGGCGTGCAGCTCGGCCATCCGCGGGTTGTTGAGGAACTTGCCCCCGCGCATCGTGTCGCGGAAGTGCACCTGCCAGTTGTCCCGCGCGTTGACGTTGCCCATGGACGCGGCGATGCCGCCCTCGGCCATGACGGTGTGCGCCTTGCCGAAGAGCGACTTGCTGATGATTGCGGTGCGCATGCCGAGTTCGCGCGCCTCGATCGCTGCCCGCAGTCCGGCGCCACCGGCGCCGATGACCACGACGTCATAGCGGTGCCGCTGAAGCTCTCGATCGTCCATGTGCGCGTCCTAACCGATGAACCGGAAGTCGGAGATCCAGCCGGCGGAGACGGCGAGGATGTAGACGTCGGTGGCCATCACGGAGATCAGCGAGATCCACGCGAACTGCATGTGCCGCGCGTTGAGCCTGCTCACGAGCATCCAGGCTCTGTACCGAAGCGGGTGCTTCGAGAAGTGCTTGAGTCGCCCGCCGGTGATGTGACGGCAGCTGTGGCACGACAAGGAGTAGCCCCAGAGCAGGGTGACGTTGACCAGCAGGATCAGCGATCCGATACCGAAGCCGAAGCCCGTCTCAGGAAAAAAGGCGAGCGCCGCGTCGTAGGTGTTGATCAGCAGCAGGATGCTGGCGGCGAAGAAGAAGTAGCGGTGGGCGTTCTGGATGATCAGCGGGAAGCGCGTCTCGCCCGAGTACGCCTTGTGTGGCTCGGCGACGGCGCAGGCCGGCGGAGACAACCAGAACGAGCGGTAGTACGCCTTACGGTAGTAGTAACAGGTGGCGCGGAACCCGGCCAGGATCGGGAAGATCAGGAACGGCAGCGGGATGAAGAACGGCAGCTCCGGCAGCGGTGTGCCCAAATGCGAGGAGCCCGGCGCACACGAGTCGCTCAGGCACGGGGAGAACAACGGCGTCAGATAGTGGTACTCGTCGACCCAGTAGTACTCCCGGGTGAAGATGCGCACGCCGGTGTACACGATGAAGACGCCGAGCACGGACACCGTGATGAGCGGCTGCAGCCACCACCGGTCCGTACGCAGCGTGCGCGCGTTGATCCGGGCTCGGCCGGGAAAGTCGGTACCGGCCCGCTGCGGCGCTGAGCCGTCGACCGCCGGTGGGGTGGAAGCACCCTCACCGCGCAGCGGTGGCGTGGCGGACACTGTGGTCAACAAGACCTCCGGATAGCAGCACGCATCACGGCGAGATGGGTAACGGCAATGTTGCGTTCAGGTGACTGACCTGAGTCTCGTCTTCGCCGGCGGCGAGGGCAAAGCTGGGAGCTACGTGTCGTTCGGCACACGTGACGTGCACGGGCCCCCCAGACGAGCGTTCCCGCCGCCCAGACGTGCAGGGCGGCGGGAACAGGGCGTGCCGGCTACTACTTGAACGCGTCCTTGACATTCTCGCCGGCCTGCTTCAGGTTGCTCTTGCTCTGCTCGTTGCGGCCTTCCTGGGCCATCGACTCGTCGTCGGTTGCCTCGCCGGTGGCCTCCTTGCCCTTGCCGAGCACTTCCTCGGCCTTGTTCTTGATCTTGTCCTCCGCGCTCATGTGAGCCTCCTTCGATGGGTGGATTCTCCGAGCCTAGCCCGAGCACACGCTCCTGAGTCGAGTGAACGGGCTAGCGTGCGGGCATGGTGCGCGGCGCCGTGGGGGTGTTGGTGGTGGCGCTCGGATGCGCGCTGACCAGCTGTCAGAGCAGCCCGCCGGTCCGGGACGACTGCGCAGCGGCGTTCGTCCGAAGCACCTTGTCGGGTATCGAGCGGAGCACCGATCTCCAGCTGCTCGATGCGGCATTCGTTCCTGGACGAAGTCTGACCAAGGACGGTCGGTCCGCCGATCCGGAATTCTCACCGGACGGAGCCCACATCACGTTCGTCAGCGGGCGGGGGTATCCGTCCAGTTCCGAATTCGGAAACGAACGGCAGTCCGTGTACGTCATGGATGTCGACGGTCGTAACGAGCGGCGCCTCACCGCCGACTTCCATGACAGCCAACCGACGTGGTCGCCCGATGGCAGCCGCATCGCGTTCGTGCGAAGCGCCCCCTCGACACGGGACGAGCAGCTCGTGGTCGTGGTATTGGACACCGCCCAAGTGACAGTGCTCACCACCGGGTCGCTCGGTGGGGAAGCTGTCTGGCGGTCCAACGACGAGCTCGTGTACTCCGTGTGGCGCGAGGACGCGACATACGACCTATATCGGATCGGGCGTGAAGGCGGTGCCTCGGAGCTGATCATCGCCGGGCTGTTGGGCGGGGGGCCGGTGTGGAATCCAGATCGCTCGAAGTTCGCGTTCTCCCGCGGCAACCCAGCCAGTGGGGTGGCGGTTCACGATCTGGCCACTGGTGACGTCGCAGACGTGCCGGAATCCGACAGCGCTGTCGCCCAACCGCTGATGTGGACCGCCGACGACTACCTCCTGTTCACCCAGAACGTCCGCGGCCCGACGTTCAACATCGCCGCCTCCCGCAGCGGCACAAGCGAGCCGACGGTGGTGTCCGAGGGGTGGCGGAAACTGTACGACGCACCGCAGGCTGCCAACCCGCAATGCCAGCGACAGGCCTGACGCCGGCGTGAACGCCGTACCATGGTCCTTACGTCGTGGTCGGCATCCGTAAGCCGTCCCCCGCTTGGAGTTGCCCCCTCTTGTCTGTTTCCACCCGCGATGACCTGCGCAATGTCGCGATCGTCGCCCACGTCGACCACGGCAAGACCACCCTCGTCGACGCGATGCTGTGGCAGTCCGGCGCTTTCCGCGACAACGCCGACATCGCCGATCGGGTAATGGACTCGATGGATCTGGAGCGCGAGAAGGGCATCACCATTCTCGCGAAGAACACCGCGGTCAAGCACGGCGGGCTGACGATCAACATCATCGACACCCCGGGCCACGCCGACTTCGGGGGAGAAGTCGAGCGCGGCCTGTCCATGGTCGACGGCGTGCTGCTCCTGGTCGATGCCAGCGAGGGCCCGTTGCCGCAGACCAGGTTCGTCCTGCGCAAGGCCCTGGAGGCCCGCCTGCCGGTCGTCCTCGTGGTGAACAAGGTGGACCGGTCCGATGCCCGGATCGCCGAGGTGGTCGACGAGACGTACGAGCTCTTCCTGGACCTCGACGCCGACGAGCAGCAGATCGAGTTTCCGATCGTGTACTGCCAGGCCAAGACGGGACAGGCCTCGCTGAACCGGCCACAGGACGGCGAAAGCCCCGACTCACCGAACCTCGAGCCGCTCTTCGACGTACTCCGGACGACCGTGCCGGCGCCGTCATTCGACCCCGACTCCCCGTTGCAGGCTCACGTCACCAACCTGGATGCCTCGCCGTACCTCGGCCGGTTGGCCCTGCTGCGGATCTACAACGGCTACCTCAAGAAGGGCCAGACGGTCGCCTGGTGCAAGACCGACGGCAGCGTCGAAAGAGTCCGGCTCACCGAACTGCTGGGCACCGAGGCGCTGAGCCGGGTCCCCATCGACGAGGCCGGGCCGGGCGACATCGTCGCGATCGCCGGCATCCCGGGCATCACGATCGGTGAGACGCTGACCGATCCCGAGCGACCGCGGCCGCTGCCCGTCATCACGATCGACGAGCCGTCGATCAGCATGACGATCGGCATCAACAGCGCGCCACTTGCCGGGCAGAGCGGCACGAAGCTCACCGCCCGCCAGGTCCAGACCCGCCTGGACAGCGAGCTGGTCGGCAACATCTCGATCCGCGTCGGTCCGACCGAGCGGCCCGACACCTGGGAGGTGCAGGGCCGCGGCGAGCTCCAACTCGCCATCCTGGTCGAGATCATGCGCCGGGAGGGCTTCGAGCTGACGGTGGGGAAGCCGCAGGTCGTGACACGAACCATCGACGGGAAGCTGCACGAGCCGATGGAGCGGCTGACCATCGACGCGCCGGCGGACTACCAGGGCGTGCTGATCCAGTTGCTCGCGTTGCGCAAGGGCCGGTTGGAACAGATGGTCGATCACGGCTCCGGATGGTTGCGGATGGAGTACGTCGTACCGGCTCGTGGGTTGATCGGATTCCGGACCGAGTTCCTGACCGAGACCCGTGGTACCGGCCTGTTGCATCACGTCCACGAGCGGTACGAGCCCTGGCACGGCGAGCTGCGGACTCGTCCGAGCGGTGCGCTCGTGGCCGATCGCAAGGGCCCGACGACAGGCTTCGCGCTGGCGAACCTGCAGGAGCGCGGGACGCTGTTCGTCGGCCCGGGCACCGAGGTGTACGAGGGCATGATCGTCGGCGAGAACTCGCGCTCGGAGGACATGGACGTCAACCCGACCAAAGAGAAGAAGCTGACGAACATGCGTCAGTCCTCCGGCGACGTTCTCATCCCGCTGATCCCGCACCGGGTGCTGTCGCTGGAGCAGGCGCTGGAGTTCTGTCGCGAGGACGAGTGCGTGGAGGTCACCCCGGCGACCGTGCGGCTGCGCAAGGTGCTGCTGAACGGCCACGACCGCGACAAGCAACGCAGCCGGCGAGCAAAGACCAACTGACCGCTGCGAGGGGCGCGCATCACGGCCCGATCACCCGCCGGTAACAGGCCGATTCCACCAGTCGCGAACCGGTCAAGCTTCGATCACCCGTCCGTCACGATTGCCTTCGTCCTCCCTGCCCGGCCTCCGCCGTCCCTACGGTCGATCTGCTCGGGCTGGTCCTGATCGGCCCTGCAGCAAGCCATCAGTCACGGGGCCAAGGAGGCGCACAGAGTGAAAGCGACCAAACGCTCGACCACGATCACTGCCATGGTTTCTTCGCTGGCGATCGTTCTCGCCGGCTGCGGTGGTGGCAGTGACGAGCCTTCGACGCCGCAAGGCGAGGCCGAGCGCGGCGGCTCGTTGATCTACGGGGAGGGCACGACCTTCCCCGAGAACCTCTTCCCACTCATCGCGGCCGGCAACTCCACCGCCGGGGCCAACCTGCTGGTCCGGATCTTCCCGTCCCCGTACATCACGATGCCCGACTTCACCGTCGAACTGGACGCGGACCTGATGGCCGAGGAGCCGACGCTCGAGGAGACCGACGCCGGCCAAATCGTGACGTACGAGATCAATGAGGACGCGGTGTGGAGCGACGGCACGCCGATCACCGTCGCCGACTTCGAGTTCACCTGGCGGATCCAGCGTTCCGCGGACCCGGCCGCCGGAGGATGCGCGTCGTTGCTCGGTACCACCGGCTACGACCTGATCGAGTCCGTGGAGCCCGGTGGAAGCGACAAGACCGTCGTCGTCACCTACTCCGCGCCCTTCCCTGATTGGAAGTCGATCTTCACGCTGTACCCGGCCCACATCCTGGACCAGAGCGACGACGCCGCGAACTGCGAGATGATCACCACCGGCTGGCCGATCGCCGACGGCATCCCATCGGAGATTTCCGGCGGACCGTGGCAGATGCTGACGCAGAGCATCGACGCCAGCGCGCAGGTCATCGTGCTGACGCCGAACCCGGAGTGGTACGGCGACGGGCCGCTGTTGGACCAGCTGGTCTACCAGACCATCGGTGACGAGGCGGCCGTCGTGGTCGCGGCGGTCGAGGCCGGTGACGTGCAGTTGGTCCAGCCGCAGCCGCAGTTGGATCTGGTCAGTCAGATCCAGGATCTCGAGCCGATGGTGACGAGTGAGATCACGTTCGGGTTGTCCTTCGAGCACTTCGACATGAACACGGCGAACGTCCACCTGGCCAAGCCTGAGGTGCGTAAGGCCTTTGCCCTCGCTCTGGACCGGCAGGAGATCGTGTCGGCGACCGTCGGCGCTTTCGATGACCGCGCCCAGGTGCTGAACAACCGGATGTACGTCAACAACCAGCCGGAGTACGTCGACACGGCGCCGGAGGAGTACAACACCCGAGACGTCGAGGGCGCGATCGCACTGCTCGAGGGTGTCGGCTACGTGATCGGCCCGGACGGCGTCGCGGTGCACCCGACAGACGGTCCGCTGACACTGCGGATGTCGACGACGCAGAACAACCCGCTGCGTGAGGCGACGATCGACCTGGCCAGCTCACAGCTTGCCGAGGCAGGTTTCGCGATCGAGAAGTTCCTCGACCCGGACATCTTCGAGGGGCCGGACTCACCGACCAGCCTGGAAGCACGTGGCTTCGACATCGCGCTCTTCGCGTGGGTGTCCTCGCCGTACGTCTCGGGCAACATCTCGCTGTACGAGACCGGTGGCGGTCAGAACTACGCCGGTGTCAGCAACTCCGAAGTGGACGCCCTGCTGGAGCAGTTGGCCAGTGAGGTCGACCCGGAGGCCGCCGCACAGGCAGCCAACGACGCCGACGCCATCCTGTGGGAGGAGCTGGCGACGATCCCGCTGTACCAGAAGCCGAGCTTCACAGCGTGGAGCTCGGAGTACGAAGGCATCGAGCCGAATACGACCAACGCCGGCCCGGTGTGCAACTCCGAGCAGTACTCACTCGTCCAGTAACCGGTCACCGTGGGGGCAGCCGTCGCCGGCCGACGCGGCTGCCCCCGCGGATCACCGCCGCCAGCTCGATGGAGGCAATTTCGGCTAGGAGTCACAACGATCCGGCACTTCTTGGGTCACTCTATGGTCACGATTGCGCGCGGCCGGTTTCCGAAACGGCCGCGACGCCACTACCGTCTGCACGCCTGGCGCAACCCTGCCCGGGCACAGTTCTTCCCCCACGAGCCGTGGGGAAAGGGAGGCGCAGCAACGTGAAGGCAACGAGGCGCAGAACGACGGTGACCGCATCCATCGCCGCGACGGCGATGGTGCTGGCCGCCTGTGGTGGTGGTAGTGACGAGCCCACGACCCCGGGCGAGAGCGGGGGCACAGAGCCCTCAGGGACGCTGGTTTACGGCGAAGACACCGCGTTCCCGGAGAATCTGCTGACGATCAACGCGGCGGCGAACTCGGTGGCGCAGGCGAACATCCTAATCCGGATCCTGCCTGCGCCATTCATCGTGATGCCCGACTTCACAGTCGTTGCCGACCCGAATCTGAATGCCTCGGAGCCGACGATCGAGGAAACCGACACCGGCCAGATCGTCACGTACGAGATCAACGAAGATGCGGTGTGGAGCGACGGAACGCCGATCACCGCCGCTGACTTCGAATACACCTGGCGATTGCAACGCTCTGTGGACCCGGCCGAAGGCGGTTGCCCGGACCTGGTCGGTAGCACCGGCTACGAGCAGATCGAGTCCGTGGAGCCTGGTGACAGCGACAAGACCGCTGTAGTCACCTTCAGTTCGCCGTACCCAGACTGGCAGATCCTGTTCCAGCTGTACCCGGCGCACCTCATGGATGCCGGTGACGACGCGGCGAACTGTGCGGTGGTCACCAAGGGTTGGCCGGTTGCCGAGGGACTTCCGTCTGACTTCTCCGGCGGCCCGTGGCAGCTCAAGTCCGAGAACATCGACGCCGGCGCGCAGGTGCTCACTCTCACCCCAAACGAGATGTGGTGGGGCGAGGGTCCGCTGCTCGAGAGCATGGTGTACCAGACCATCGGTGGCGAGTCCGCCGTCCAGGTGGCTGGCCTGGAGTCCGGTGACGTGCAGCTGGTGAGTCCGCAGCCGCAGCTCGACCTGGTCGACCAGATCAAGGGCCTCGAGCCGAACGTCGTCAGTCAGACCACCTTCGGGCTGCAGTTCGAGCACTTCGACTTCAACACCGCCAATGTTCACCTGGCCAAGCCGGAGGTTCGGCAGGCGTTCGCGTTGGCCC
>JACCXW010000209.1 GCA_013696785.1 Geodermatophilaceae bacterium
CGCCCCGATCGGTTCACGTGCTGCTCAGATTGGCTCAGGTCGATCAGGTGGCAAAGACCTGGCTGTCGTCGGCAAATGCCTTGAACTCCAGCGCATTCCCGGCCGGGTCGGTGCAGAACATCGTCCACTGCTCCCCCGGCTCGCCGGCGAAGCGCAGATAGGGCTCGATGCGGAACGACGTACCGGCCCGGCTCAGGCGCTCGGCCAGTTCGTGGAACTCAGGCACCGACAGCAGTACACCGAAGTGCGGCACCGGTACGTCGTGGCCGTCGACCGGGTTCGAGTGGCTCGTCGCGCGCGGCGCCAGATGGGTGACGAGCTGGTGGCCGTACAGATTCCAGTCGACCCATTGCTCGGAGGAGCGTCCCTGCGGGCAACCGAGCACGTCACCGTAGAACCGCCTCGCGGCTTCGAGATCGTCGACCGGAACAGCCAGATGAAACCGGCTCACTAGAAGCCCTGCTGCGGCGACAGTCCCGATCCGAGCAGGTCCTCGGCCTCCAGGCCACCTGTGGCGGCGACATACACACCCTGCTCGGCGGCGACCTCCTCGGCGGTCTTCGGACGGATCACGCCGGCCTCGATCTGCTCCGCGTAGTGGCAGGCCACCTTGTGCGCCGGGCGCAGCACTCGCAGCTCAGGGATCTCGGTGTCGCAACGCTCGGGCTGGCGCCACGGGCACCGGGTGTGGAAGCGGCAGCCGGTGGGGGGGTTCGCGGGACTCGGCAGGTCGCCGGGGATCAGGATCCGCTCCCGGCGGTCCTCGACGTCAGGGTCGGGGACCGGTACGGCGGACATCAGGGCCCGCGTGTACGGGTGCAGCGGCTCGGCGTACAGGTCGTCCGACGAGGCCTCCTCGACCAGCGCCCCGAGATACATCACCCCCACGGTGTCACTGATGTGCCGTACGACGGCCAGGTCGTGAGCGATGACGAGGAACGTCAGGTTGAGTTGCTTCTGCAGCTTCTCCAGCAGGTTCACCACCTGCGCCTGCACGGACACGTCAAGTGCGGAGACGGGCTCGTCGGCCACGATCAGATCAGGTTCGACGGCAAGCGCCCGGGCGATACCGATGCGCTGCCGCTGACCGCCGGAGAACTCGTGCGGGTAGCGCCGCAGCGCCTGGGCGGACAGGCCCACCGACTCGAGCAACTCGACGATCCGGACGCGGGACTTCTTGCGGCCGTCGATGAGGTCGTGCGCGTCGATTCCCTCGGTGATGATCGACTCGATGTTCTGCCGCGGGTCGAGGCTGGACAGCGGGTCTTGGAAGATCATCTGCATCCGCTTGCGGGTCCGGCGCAGTTTCTCGCCGCTCAACTTGGCGACATCGACGCCGTCGAAGATGACCGATCCGGCTGTGGGCTCGATCAGCCTCAGGATCGCCCGGCCAAGCGTGCTCTTCCCGCAGCCGGACTCCCCGACAAGGCCGTATGTCTTGCCGCGACGCAGGTCGAGGTCGACGCCGTCAACGGCCTTGACGTGCCCGATGACCTTGTCGAAGACGATGCCGCGGCGGATCGGAAAATGTACCTTCAGGCCGCGGACGCTGACGAGGATCTCGTCCGTGCCGGTCATGCGAGTACCTCGACCGGGCGTACGGACGTGGGATTGCAGCATCGCAGCTGATGCGAGCCGTGCACGTCGGTGAGTTCCGGCGGTTGACCGAGGCAGGCGTCGATCACGTAGTCACAGCGTGGGGCGAACGCGCAGCCTTCGGCCCACGGGATGGTGTCGCGGGCGGAGCCGCGGATCGGAAGCAGCGGCGCTCCTCGCGGCGAGTCCAGCCGAGGGACGGATGCCAGCAGTCCGGCCGTGTAGGGGTGTTGACCGTGCCCGAACAGCTCCCGCCGGTCGGCGGACTCGATCACCCGGCCCGCATACAGCACGTTGACGCGGTCGCACAGTCCCGCGACGACGCCTAGATCGTGCGTGATCATCAGCAGCGCAGTGCCGGTGTCGACGACAAGTGCCTTGAGCAACTCCAGGATCTGCGCCTGGATGGTGACGTCCAGTGCAGTGGTCGGCTCGTCGGCCAGCAACAGTTTGGGCGAGCAAGCCAGCGCCATCGCGATCAGCGCCCGCTGCCGCATCCCTCCCGACAGCTGGTGCGGGTACTCCTTGAGGCGGCGCCTCGGGTCCGGGATACCGACCCGGTCGAGGAGGTCGACCGCCTCCTTGCGCGCGGCCTCGCCCTTGAGATCGCGATGCCGTTGCAGGACCTCGGTGACTTGGATGCCGATCGGGACCACGGGGTTCAACGACGACAACGGATCCTGAAAGATCATCGCCATCTCGCTACCGCGCAGGTCCCGCAACTCGCGCTGCGGTAGCCGGAGCAGGCTGCGACCTTCCAGCCTCACGTCGCCGGTGACCGTGACGCCGCGCGACGGCAGCAGGCCCATGATGGCCAGCGAGGTCACGGACTTGCCACACCCGGACTCTCCGACCAGGCCGACGGTCTGGCCGGGGGCGACGGTGAAGGACAGCCCGTCCACGGCCTGCACCGTCTTGGTCCCCTTGCGGCCGAAGGTGACGCTGAGGTTCTCGACCTCGAGCAGGGGCTCCACTAGCGCCGGAACTTGGGGTCGAGCGCCTCACGCAGGGCTTCCCCGAGCAAGGTGAAGCCGAGGGCCGCGATGACGATGCAGATACAGGGGTAGAAGGCCAGCTGCGGCGCGACGGTGAGAAACTTCTGCGCCTCGGCCAGCATCCAGCCCCACTCCGGAATCGAGCGGACGGCGTTACCGAGACCGAGGAAGGACAGCGCCGCTGCCTCGAAGATCGCGGTGGCCAAGCTGAGCGTGGCCTGCACGATCACCGGAGAGATCGAATTCGGCAGCACGTGCCCGAAGATGATCTTGCCGGTGGGTACGCCGAGGCAGCGCGAAGCGACCGCGTAGTCAGAGTTTCGCTGCGCCAGCATCGACCCGCGCAGCAGCCGGGCGAAGATCGGGATTTGGGTCACGGCGATCGCCACCATGATCGAGAACGGGTTGAAGCCGAGCAGCAGCGCGACCGTGATCGCCATCAGCAGGCCAGGAATGGAGAGCATGATGTCGACGAAGCGCATGACGAGGGTGTCGACCTTGCCGCCCAGTCCTCCGGCCAGGATGCCCAGCGCCATCCCCACCGTCAGG
>JACCXW010000212.1 GCA_013696785.1 Geodermatophilaceae bacterium
CCGACGCACTCCCTGCCGCGGAGGCGAAATGAGCACCGCCGACGCACTCCCTGCCGCGGAGGCGAAATGAGCACAGCCGACGCACTCCCCGCCACGGATGCGGCGTGAGCACCGAGCAGTCCGGCGCGGCGACCGAGCCCGGCGCAGCGCCGTCCAGCTGGCGCGAGCGGCGCCGGGCGCCGCAGCGCAAGCGCAAGCGCAAGATCCGTCGTCGCTTCATCCTCGGTGGGATCGGGCTGCTGATCGCGATGGTGCTGACGTTCGTCGGCGTCGTCTACGCCACCACCGACGTACCGCGGCCCGATGACATCCAGACCGACCAGGTCTCCATCGTCTACTTCAGCGACGGTACGACGGAGATGGCCCGCCTCGGCGAGGAGAACCGCACCGACGTCCCGCTGTCCCAAGTGCCGCAGCATGTCCGGGAGGCCGTGCTGTCCGCGGAGAACCGCAGCTTCTACAGCGACCCCGGGTTCTCGGTGACCGGCATCGCGCGCGCGGCCTGGAACAACGTCAGCGGCGGCCCGACGCAGGGCGGGTCGACGATCACCCAGCAGTACGTGAAGAACGCCTACCTGAGCACCGAGCAGACGCTGACCCGCAAGTTCAAGGAACTCATCCTGTCGGTCAAGATCGACCAGAACTACTCCAAGGACCAGATCCTGGAGTGGTACCTCAACACGATCTACTTCGGCCGCGGCGCGCACGGCATCGAGGCGGCGGCGGAGACCTATTTCGGCAAGCCGGTCGACCAGCTCACCGTCGAGGAGGGCGCAGTGCTCGCGGCCGGCATCGCGAGCCCCGCCCTCTACGACCCGGAGGGGCATCCGGAGGACGCTCAGGATCGGTGGGACTTCGTTCTCGACGGGATGGTCGAGGAGGGCTGGTTGGAAGACTCCGCCCGCGAAGCGATGGTCTACCCGGCGGTGCTGCCGCGCGGCCCGGTCTCGCTGAACCAGACCGACGGACCCGAGGGGCTGATCATCCGGCAGGTCCAGGAGGAGTTGGCCCGCGAGGGAATCGACGAGTCCCGCATTTACAGCGAGGGGCTGCGGATCACCACGACGATCAACGCCGGGGCGCAGCGGGAGGCGGTCACGGCGGCGACTGAGACGCTGGCCGACCAGCCCGGGAACCTGCGGACGGCACTCGTCTCAATCAGCCCCACGACCGGCGCGGTCGTCGCCTACTACGGCGGCCCGAGCGGGACCGGCTTCGACTACGCACAGGCCTACCGCCAGCCCGGATCCTCGTTCAAGCCGTACACCTTGGCAGCCGGTCTCGAGCAGGGGATCGGCGTGTTCGCACGCCGCGACGGCTCGCAGCCGCAGACCTTCCCCGACCGCGAGCAGCCGGTGCGCAACTCCGAAGGCGGTGAGTGCTCGAACTGCTCCCTCAAGGAGGCCATCACCCGCTCGCTCAACACCACGTTCTACGGATTGGCGCTGGAAGTCGGACCGGACAACGTGGCCGACCTCGCCCACCGGGCCGGCGTCCGCGCGACCGACTCCGACGACGAGCCGACGCTGGAGCGCGACGGCATCACCGGTGGAGCGATCGGGATCGGCGAGTACGAGGTCCGCCCGATCGACCAGGCCAGCGGTTTCTCGACGTTCGCCAACGGCGGCGTACACCACGAGCCCTTCTTCGTGTCAACGGTGACCGACCAGGAGGGCAACGTCCTGTACGAGCGGGCCGCGGGCGAGGAGACCCGCGCGGTGTCGGCGGAGGTGGCCAACGACGTGACGTTCGCGCTGGAGGATGTGCCGGCGCAGGGCGACGACGAACTTGCCGACGGGCGTGAGGCCGCCGCCAAGACCGGGACGGCGCAGTTGGACGACAACGACAACAAGGACGCGTGGATGGTCGGCTTCGTGCCGTCGCTGGTCACCGCCGTCTGGATCGGTTCGGACGCCAGCGAGGCCATCCGCACCAACGAGGACCGGCTGATCTACGGTTCCGGGCTGCCCTCGGAGATCTGGAAGGCCTACATGAACGCGGTGCTTGCCGGCGCGGCCCAGGCCGAACTGCCGGACGAGGCGCAGATCGAAGGCGACGGGGGCGAGTCGTCGTCGGGGGACTCGTCGTCGGGGAGCGAGGAGCAGACGAGTTCCGCACCGTCGACCACCACCCCTCCGCCGACCAGCGCCGCCACCACGACCACGCCTCCGCCGGCGACCAGTTCCCCGCCTCCGACGTCCACCTCGCCGACGACATCGACGCGTACGACGCGGCCTACACCGACACCGCCTCCGAGCACGCAACCGCCCACGCCCCCTCCCACGACGGCGGCGGCCGGGACGAGTCAGCCGGGTGGCTGACCGCGCCGGGCCCTCACACGCCGCGGTCGAGGACCGGCCGTCGCGGGTCTTCCCGACATGGGACGACCCGGTCGCCCAGACCGCGAGCACCGCGATCGGCGGCCCGATCGGACGGCACGCGGACACCGGGCGCAACTGGTTCTGGACCCCGTTGCGGGTGCTGCTGGCGCTGACGCTCGTCACTCTGGCGATGGCCTGGGTCAAGCAGTCACCATGCCTGTCCGGCGACTGGACCGGATCCAAGCAGTACACCCACTTCTGCTACTCAGACGCCATCCCGCTGTGGGGCATCCACGGCCTGCGCGAAGGGCTCGTCCCATACGCCAGTGCGGCGGTGGAGTACCCCGTGCTCACCGGCGGATTCATGTACGTCGCCAACGAGGTTGCCCGGAACTACAACGAGGCATCGGCGACATCGGGGCTGCTGCCGGATCTGCCCGGCGTACAGACGTACTACATCGTCACCGCGCTCATGCTCACGCTGTGCATGCTGGTCGTGACGTGGACGACCGCGTTGCTGTCGCGGCGGCGAGTCTGGGATGCGGCGATGGTCGCGCTGTCGCCGCTGCTGTTCGTGCACGCGTTCACGAACTGGGATCTGTTCGCGGTCTCGCTCGGGAGTGCCGGGCTGCTTGCCTGGTCGCGGCGGCACCCGGTGCTAGCCGGCGTACTCCTGGGTCTCGGCGCGGCGGCGAAGTTCTATCCCCTGCTGTTCCTCGGGCCGCTGTTCATCCTGTGCCTGCGCGCCGGGCGGCTGCGCCACTGGGCGATGACCGCCGGCAGCGCGGTCGCCATGGTGGTTGTGGTCAACGTGCCGGTCGCGCTGGCCTACCGCGAGAACTGGTCGCTGTTCTTCCGGCTCAACAACACCCGCAACGCCGATCCGGACACGCTATGGAACATCGCGATCAAACTGGGCGCGGACTTCCTGACTGCGCCGCCTGGTACGGAAATAGGGCCGACCGGTGAGGTGGTTGAGCTGGCTCCGGTGCTGCTCAACATCCTCACGCTGCTCTGCTTCAGTGCCGTCTGCGTCGGCGTCGCCCTACTGGCGCTACGCGCGCAGCAACGGCCCCGGCTGATGCAGTTGGTGTTCCTCGTCGTCGCCGGGTTCCTGCTCACGAACAAGGTGTGGAGCCCGCAGTACTCGTTGTGGTTGCTGCCGCTGGCCGTCCTCGCGCTGCCCCGTTGGAAGCCGATCATGATCTGGCAGGTCACCGAGGCCGTGCTCTGGGTGCCGAGGCTGCTGTGGTACCTCGGGCCGGACGAGAACGGCATCAGGATCGAGTGGTTCCTGGCCGCCGTGCTGGTCCGAGACGTCGCGGTCGTGTCCCTCATGTACTTTGTCGTGCGCAACGCGCTGCACCCCGACCGCGACGTCGTACGCCGGGGTGGTGTCGACGATCCGGCCGGCGGCGTCCTCGACGGCGCCAAGGACGTGTTCGTGCTCGACCCGAGGCCGCGCTGGCTAGCCGACGGCGCTTCGGAGGAACGCGATGTCCGCGCCGATCCCGCCCGCTGGGGTCTCGCAGATGACCGGGGCCCCGGCCTCGTTGATCACCGCGACGAGTAGCTGCGAATCGATCTGACCGGTCTCGATGTGGGCGTGCCGGTCCCGGCCGGAGTCGAACTCGTCGCGGCTGTTGTTGCAGTGCACCAGGTCGATCCGGCCGGTGATCGCCTTGACCCGCTCGACGATGCCGAGCAACTCCTCCCCGCCCGCGTGCGCGTGACAGGTGTCGAGGCAGAAGCCGACGTCGTACTCCCCTATCGCGTCCCAAAGCCGGGCCAGGATGTCGAATCGGCGCGCCATCGCCCGGTCGCCGCCCGCGGTGTTCTCCAGCAGGATCGGGACGCCGTAGCCGCCATCGTCTGCCTGCCTGGCGACGGTCTTGCGCCAGTTGTCGATGCCGACGGCGACGTCGTCGTCCTCGGTGACGTGCCCGCCGTGCACGATCACACCGCGGGCGCCCACCTCCACGGCGGCGGCGGTGTGCTGCGTGAGGAGCTTGCGGGAGGGGATGCGGATCCGGTTGTTCGTCGAGGCGACGTTGACGATGTACGGGGCGTGGATGAACACGCCGACGTCGGCGGTGCGGATCTGCTCGGCATCGTCTCGCGGCTTGGGCGCCTTGTAGCCCTGCGGGTCGGTCAGGAAGAACTGCACGAGGTCCGCGCCGACCTCCCGCGCCGCCCCGAGCGGGTCGCCGTCGCGCACATGCGCGCCGATCTCGACAGTCTTCTTCGCCGGCATGAGGTGCAGGTTAGCGCCGGCCTCCGACACGATCTGCGGCGTGGCCACCTAGGTCGCGCTGCTTCGCCGGGCTGTCCACAGCTACCGCCGGTTGTGCAC
>JACCXW010000225.1 GCA_013696785.1 Geodermatophilaceae bacterium
GCCGCACGCTGCGCGACGTGGCTGCGCGGAGCCGACTGCGGCTGGGGCTGCGGAACCTGGCCGCGGGCCTGTCCGGCGCGACGGTGCCGGCAGGGCGACGGCGCACCGGCCCCCGCGAGCGCTGAGAGCCGGCCGAAGCCGCGGCTCCCAGCGGCAGAGCGAGCGCGACGGCAGGGCCGATGACCAGGATTCGGCGCATGTGAGCCCCGTAAGAATGTCCCGCGACAGTGGCGGATACCCGCTGCGGAGCCTCGCCGTAGGCTCACTGCCCGTGAGCCCGACCGCGCTGATCGTCGACTACGGCGGCGTGCTGACCTCGCCGTTGAGCGGGACCGTCGACGCGTGGCTGGCCGCGGAACGGATCGAACCCGACCGCTTCCGCGCCGTGATGCGCGAGTGGTTCGGCCTGGAGGCGGCGCACAACATCGCCCACGACCTGGAGACGGGCCGGATCACCCCCGCCGACTTCCAGCCCCGGTACGCCGAGGCGCTCCGGCGAGCCGACGGATCGGTGCCCGAGGCAGAGGGTCTGCTGGAGAGGATGTTCGCGGGTTTCCAGACCGAGCACCGGATGCTGGACGTGCTCAGGTCGGCCCGCCGGCACGGACTCAGAACCGCATTGCTGTCCAACTCCTGGGGCTTTGACTACCCGCGGGATGGCTGGGACGGGCTCTTCGACGCGGTGGTGATCTCCGGTGAGGTGGGTATGCGCAAGCCCGAGGCTGAGATCTATGTGCACACCGCTGGCGCGCTCGGTGTCGCGCCCGCGGACTGTGTCTTCGTCGACGATCTCGGTCCGAATGTGCGCGCCGCGGTCGCCATCGGCATGATCGGGATCCGACACGTCGACGTGGACACCACGATCGAGGAGCTGGAAGCGATCTTCGCCAAGCCGTTCCGCTGATCGCGTGACCGCCGTGTAACGATGGCGTGAATCACAGGAGGTGTGCCCCGCGTGGCGGATCGGCTCAGCGCGCTCGATCTGTCGTTCCTCTACCTCGAGGAGCCGACGACACCGATGCACGTGGGCGGGTTGGTGGTGCTGGCGCCGCCGAAGACCGGATTCGACTACGACAAGCTCGTCTCTCTCATCGAGGGCCGGATCGCGTTGGTCCCGAGATACCGCCAGAAGATCAAGAACGTCCCGGCGCATCTGGCCAATCCGGTCTGGGTCGATGACCGGGATTTCGACGTTACCTATCACGTGCGGCGCTCGGCCCTGCCCAAGCCGGGCAGCGACGCCCAGCTGCGGGATCTGGTCGCCCGGCTGATGTCCCGTCGGCTGGACCGGCACCGCCCGCTCTGGGAGATCTACCTGGTCGAGGGGCTGGCCCGCGGCCGGATCGCCCTGATTACCAAGACCCATCACGCGATGGTGGACGGGCGCAGCGCCGTCGACCTCGGGCAGGTGCTGCTCGACGTCACCCCGGTGCCGCGCCAGACCGGCGAGGACCTGTGGATGCCGGCCCCGGAGCCGGGCAGGGTCGACCTCGTCGCCGGAGCGATCGGGGATTACGTCCGCCGCCCGACGGCCGTCGTGGACACCGTGCGCTCCAGCGTCGCCGACGTCCGCGCGACGACGAGCCGGATCGCCGGTGCCGTCGTCGGGCTCACCTCGGCCGCCCGGCTGGCGACGCGACCGGCCCCGACGAGCCCGCTGAACGCCAAGATCGGCGAGCAGCGCCGGTTCGGCGTGGCCCGTACGTCGTTGGCTGACTACAAGCGGGTCCGCAAGGCACACGGCGGGACGGTGAACGACGTCGTACTGGCTACCGTCTCGCTGGCCCTGCGCAACTGGCTACTGTCCCGTGGCGAGCCGGTGACGCCGAAGACGACCGTGCGGGCGATGGTGCCGGTCTCGGTCCGAGCCGATTCCGAGAAAGGCGCCCTCGGCAACCGGGTCTCCTCCTACCTCGTCGACCTGCCGGTGGGGGAGGCCAATCCCAAGGTCGTGCTGTCCCAGGTCAGCTATTCGATGAAGGCGCACAAGGAGTCCGGTCAGTCCGTCGGCGCCGACGCGCTGATCGCACTGTCCGGTTTCGCGCCCCCGACGTTGCACTCGATGGGCGCGCGCGTCGCCAGCGGATTCAGTCGCCGCTTGTTCAACGTCGTCGTCACGAACGTCCCCGGCCCGCAGTTCCCCCTGTACGCCGGCGGCGCGAAGCTGCTGGAGATGTTCCCCGTCGTACCGCTGGCCAAGGGTCAGGCGGTGTCCATCGGCCTCACGTCGTACAACGGCGGTGTCTTCTACGGCCTGAACGCCGACCGCGACGCGATGGGCGACGTAGACGTGCTCGGCGCCCTGCTCGAGGAGTCGCTGACGGTCCTGCTGGAGACGGTATGAGGAGAGGGCTCGTCCTCGGGGCGGGGGGTGTTCTCGGATTCACCTGGACCGTCGGCGCGCTGCACGCCCTGGAGCAGTGCCTCGGGATGGACGTCCGCGACATGGATGTCATCATCGGCACCTCGGCCGGGTCGATCATGGCAGCGATGCTGGCCAACGGCGTGTCGCTCGACGCGGTCTTGCGCCACCAGCGAGGCCGAGCCCTGCCTGACGACGTCGAGATCGACTGGAACTACGACAGCGACTCCGGCAGTGCACTACCGCCGCTGCCGATGCTGGGTCTCGGCAGTCCGCGGCTGCTCTTGCGCGTCGCCCGTCATCCGAGCCGGTACCCGCCGTTCACGGCGGCAACCGCGCTGCTGCCGAAGGGGCGGGGTCGGCTCGCGCCCGTCACGAACATGGTCGAGCGGATCAGCCACTCTCCCTGGCCGCAGCGTGAGACCTGGATCGTCGCGGTGGACTACACGACCGGCGCCCGGATGGTCTTCGGCCGGAACGGGTCGCCGGACGCGCGCCTGTCCGAGGCGGTGACCGCGTCCTGTGCGATCCCCGGCTGGTATGCGCCCGTCCGCATCGGCGGCCGGCTGTACGTCGACGGCGGCACGCACTCGCCGACGTCACTGGACCTGCTCGCCGGCGGCGGGCTGGACGAGGTGTTCGTGCTGGCCCCGATGGCAGCCTCGGGCTATGACAAGCCGTGGTCGTTCGTCAGCCAGGTCGAGCGGAGCATCCGTCGTACGGTCAGCCGGCGGGTGCAACGAGAAGCGGAAAGGGTGACCCGCTCGGGTACCGCGGTGACGCTGCTGGCGCCGGGACCCGAGGACCTGCGGGCGATCGGAGCGAACATGATGGACCATCGGCGTCGCCGCGCCGTGCTGCGCACATCGCTTCTCACAAGCTCCGACGCGCTCCGGGCCCGGCGCAGCGATCTCAGCGCGTGAGGATCTACCTGCCGGCCACCGTGCCGATGCTGCGTGAGCTGCTGGACGAGGCTGAGCTCGGCCCGCCGCCGCTGCGCGCGTTCGCCGTCACCCCCGCCGTACGGGAGTGGTATCTCGACGCCGAAGTCGAGGAGCTCGAGTACGCCGCGCTGCGCGAGGCCGCGGCGGCCAGCCTGCGCCTGCTGGACACCCATCCGACGGCGGCGCGACGGCGAGTCGTCGTGGTCGCGGATGTGCCGGACGAGCAGGTCAAGCCGCGGTCCGATCTCGAACGGGCCGTCGTGGAGGTCTCCGCATCCGTGCCGCTGCGGCTGGTCGCCGCGGTGCACGCCGACACCGCCGATGCCGAGCCGACAGTCCGGGCGGCGGCGAACGTCGTCCTGGAGGCCGATCTCGGCAGTGCCGATTCACAGTTCATTGTGGACGAGGCGGAGGGGTACGAGCTGGCGTGGTACGCCACCCAGGAGATCGGCGCGTTGATCGAACTGCTCTGACGGCCCAGGTGTGTTGAGGCTCGGCATGGGGCAATCGCAGGATGTCCGCCTCCGGCCAACCGCCTCCGTCGGCAGTGTGGGGATCGCCGTCTCGCTGCGTCGATTCGTCAGGAGACCCGCTCACAAGCGGGATGTGGGTGGACAACGCGAGCATCGTGACCGGCAACGCCGCGGCGTTCAACGCCGGCCACGGTATCGAGGCCTACTGCTGCGTGGACGGCGGCGGGAACCGTGCACGCGGCAACCGGGAGAACCCGCAGTGCGTCGGCGTCGCCTGCTTGCGCTGCAACCGAACGTCTGGCGTTATGCCTACTGATCAGTCCACCGGGAAGATCTCGCAATCGGGTAGCTGGTCAACACACGCGACGAACTCGTGAGCCGCCAGCTCGCTGTAGAACCAGCCAGACGTGACGTACTCCACCTGGAGCCCGGCCCATTCGTAGCGACCCGCCTCCCGGACGTTGATGATCACGACAAGTTGAACGCTCGAGTTGGGGGTAACCCGATACCCGGCCAGCGCGCTGAGCATGACCGCGCCCCTCTGCCGGTGACGGACCGTAGCACCGAGTGGGCCTGTCGGAGCGGCGTGAGCGTGACACGATGGATGCCTCGCCAAGGACGTCGAGTACCCCCAGGAGAATCGCCGTGGACGCCGTCACCGTCACGCCCCTACCGGTCAACGAGCCGGTCCTGACCTACGCACCCGGATCGGCCGAACGCTCCGACGTGGAGGCCGCTCTCAAGACCCTGCAGGCTGAGCGCGCCGATCTCACGATGACCATCGACGGGCAGCAGCGCTTCGGCGCCGGCGAGGCGTTCGACGTCGTGCAGCCGCATCGCCACCACGCCGTCCTCGGATCCGGCCGGCAGGCCACGAACGCCGACGTACAGGCCGCCGTCGACGCCGCTGCGCAGGCCGCGCCGATGTGGCGTGACCTGCCCTTCGACGAGCGGGCCGCGGTGCTGCTCCGCGCGGCCGACCTGCTGGCCGGTCCGTGGCGCTCCACGCTCGTGGCGGCGACGATGCTCGGCCAGTCGAAGTCCGTCTTCCAGGCCGAGATCGACGCGGCCTGCGAGCTGATCGACTTCATGCGGTTCAACGTGAGTTTCGCCCGGCAGATCCGTACCGAGCAGCCCATGTCGGGGCCGGGCGTGTGGAACCGGATGGACCACCGCCCGCTGGAGGGCTTCGTCCTGGCGATCTCGCCGTTCAACTTCACCGCGATCGCCGGCAACCTGCCGCTGGCGCCCGCGCTGATGGGCAACACCGTGGTCTGGAAGCCGTCGCCGACCCAGCAGCTGGCCGCGCATCACACGATGGCCCTGTTCGAGGCGGCCGGCCTGCCGCCCGGCGTCATCAACATGGTGACCGGCTCCGGGCGGGCCGTCAGCGAGGTGGCCCTGGCCGACCCCCGGCTGGCCGGGATCCACTTCACCGGCTCCACCGGCACGTTTCAGCAGCTGTGGTCGACCGTGGGCGCCCGGATCGCGTCGTACCGGACCTACCCGCGGCTCGTCGGCGAGACCGGCGGCAAGGACTTCGTGATCGCGCACCCGAGCGCCGACCCGGCCGCGCTCGTGACCGCCCTCGTCCGGGGCGCCTTCGAGTACCAGGGCCAGAAGTGCTCGGCGGCGTCGCGCGCCTACGTGCCGCGGTCGCTCTGGGACGCCGGCCTGCGTGACGGCCTCGCCGACCGCACCCGCTCGCTGAGCTACGGCGACGTCACCGACTTCTCGCACTTCGGCGG
>JACCXW010000230.1 GCA_013696785.1 Geodermatophilaceae bacterium
CGGGCATCGCTCACGTCCTCGCCGAACGATCGATCCCGCAGCCGGCCGGCGTCCAGGAAGCAACCGTCGCTGCGAACGCCTACGGGCTCACTCAACTCGACGGTTTTCAGATACCCGATTCGCTGTCGGACCGCGTGATCACCGTTCACCTGGCCCTGTACGCCGAACTGACCGCTGCGGCGGAGCGGCATGCTACCGCGGCGGGCACGCTGCGCGAGGTGCTGCTCGTCCTCGTGATCGCCGGTGCGCTGGCCCTGTTCACGCTCTGCCGGCAGCTCGGCTTGACCACCTTGACCGCCCTCGGCGTAGTGCTGCTGGCCTATGTCGCACCGGCGGTCGTGAGCGCTCAGGTTCTGGTCTTCACCGCCACTATCGCGACTACCTGGCTGCTGGTGGCGGCCATCCTGCTGTCCGCACGTCCGAGCGCGATCGGCCTGACGTGGGTCATCGGCGCCCTCGGTGTCACATTGATCGCGCTGGCCGCCGTCATCTCGCCTGTTGCTCTGCTGCTGCCCGTCGGCGTGCTCATCGTGTCGTTGATCACGCGGACGTTGTTTCCCCGCTGGGATGTCGTCCGCCGGGGCCTCGTCGTCGGCGGATTCCTGGGCTTGCTCGCCCTGGCCGGCGTCGCGGCACTCGACTCCGAGCGCGTGACCACGGATTCCCCGATCCCGCAGTCGACGTACATCGCAGTGGCCGTAGCCGGCCTCGTGCTCGCCGCCGTGGCGACCTGGCAGGTGCGCTGGATCCGGCCGCTGGCGCTCGGCTGCGTCCCGCTGTTCATCGCGGCGCTGCTGCCCTGGGGCGAGCAGGCATCGGCGTTCGTGCTCGGTCTGCCGATCCTCGCGATCCTTTTCGGGGCAGTGGTCGAGGAGACGCTGACCGGCCTGCGACGACCCGGTCCGATCGTGGCGCGCGGGATGGCTGGGGCACTGGTCGCCGCGGTCGCCGTTGGCCTGCTCGTGCTGCCCACCAGCGCAACGGACGCCGTGGACGGCGCACCGGCGACTGATCTGGCGGCGTGGCTGGACACGAACACCGCAGCTGCGACGAGGTTGCAGGTCGATCCCCTGTTGTGGGTCGAACTGGTGCGCGCCGGCGTACCGGCGGAGCGTCTGCAACGCACCGATGCGACCGCCCTGGGTGTCTCTCCGGCCGCCTTGGTGGCCGACCTGGGAGGGGGCGACGAGGATCTGCCGTTGATCGCACGGTTCGGTGAGGGGACGTTCGCCGTCGACGTCCGGCAGCGGGTCCCCGACGCCGTTTCGGCCCGGACGGCGATCCTGGCCGAGCGGGTGGCCGCCCAGACGTTCGGTGCGGCCCTCGCCCAGAATCCCAATCTGAGCTTCGACGACGCCGTCGAGGGCGATCTGACCAGTGGAAACGTGGACTCTCGTCTGCTGACCGTGCTGGCGACGGCAGCGGCCGACTACACCTTCACGATCGACTCGTTCCCACCGACGAACGGTGTCGAGGAGGTCGGGGTGCTGCGGACTATGCGGATCAGCGACGTCACCGAGCTGGACCCCGCCAGCACCACCGAGGACGCCCTCGTCCTGCGTGACTTCTTCCGCTACCAGCTGCTGGACTACCGGCCGCTGTCGCAGGGCTTCGATGCCGGCGTGCTCGTCGTCGTGTACTCCGCGCCGTCACCGGTGGGGCTGCTGTCCTGAGCGTCAGGGCACCGTTCGTGGCAAGGGGTGTGCGCGCGAGTTGACCCGAAGGACGATCTCGTCGAGCACCGTCTCGGTGTAGCCGACGAGAAGATGCTTCGCCCCCGGTACGGCAACGATCTGTACCTGCGGCACCCGCGCGAACCGGGTCAGGGCCTCAGCTGGTCGCAGGTAGTCGTCGAACTCGGGAACGATCGCGACGAGCGGCTTGCCGCTCCCGGCCCAGGTGTCCAGTTCAGCGTCGACGGTGTAGCGCAACGGTGGGCTGATCAGGATGGCGCCGACGATGCCCGGGTCGCACCCGTACTTCAGCGTGAGATCGGTGCCGAAGGACCAGCCGACCAACCAGGGCTCCGGCAGATCCTCGAACTCGGCGAACTCGATCGCCGCCGCGACGTCGTACCGCTCCCCGACCGCGTCGTCGAAGGCTCCCTCACTGCGGCCCTGGGCACTGCGGGTCCCGCGGGTGTTGAAGCGCAGCACGGCCAGGTCGGCCAGTGCCGGCAGCCGGTAGGCGGCCTTTCGGAACAGGTGGCTGTCCATCATCCCGCCGTGTGTCGGCAGCGGGTGGACGCAGATCAGCGTGGCCGCCGGGTCTGTCGCAGCGGGCAGCGCCAGCTCCCCCACGAGCGTCAACCCGTCGGCAGTGTGCAGGCTGACGGGCCGGCGGCGGGCGGCCAGCACGGTGTTCGCCCGGATCTGGTCGCCCGATCGCGGTTCAGCCATCCGGCAGCTCAGCCATAGCGGGGAGCGTTCTTGGACCGGTGCACCTTGACGCCGCGCCGGTCACGGGCCGCCCAGCAGGCGGTGTGCCAGTGCCGGCGGCCGGCCGCGTCGGTGTCCTGCGCCGACCAGACCACGACGTGCGGCATCCCCGGTCGGATCTCCTGATCACACCCCGGACAACGATAGGCACGAACAGTGGCCGCCCCCGTCACCCGCCGAACGACCCAGCCGTCTTGTTCGGGAGGCTGAGACAGGGGCTGCCGCCTGACCTCGGAGTCGCGATCGCGAACGCGCCGGCGGGGGCTCATGGCTGCTGGGTCAGTTCGGGTAGACGTGGAAACCGCGGCCGGTCTTGCGTCCGAGATATCCCGCCGTCACCAGTTGCTCCAGCAGCGGCGCGGGTGCGAATCCCGGCTCGCGGAACTCCAGGTACAGCTCGCGCTGGATCGCCAGGGACACGTCCAGCCCGACCGCGTCGATGAGTTCGAAGGGACCCATCGGGTAGCCGCAGCCGACCTTCATCGCCGAGTCGATGTCGTCGGCCGTCGCATAGTGCGCCTGCAGCATCTTCACCGCGTCGTTCAAGTACGGAAAGAGCAGCGCGTTGACGATGAAGCCGGACCTGTCGCCGCAGGTGACCGCGTGCTTGTCCAGACCGGCACAGATCTCGCGGACCGTCGCTGTCACCTCGGGTGCGGTGGCCACCGTCGTCACCACCTCGACCAGCTTCATCACCGTCGCCGGATTGAAGAAGTGCATGCCGATCACGTCCGCCGGCCTGGTGGTCGCCGCGGCGCACTCGATCACCGGCAGGCTCGAGGTCGTCGTCGCCAGGATGGCGCCGCGCTTGACGATCTCGTCCAGGTTGGCGAACAGCGCCTGCTTGACCGACAGCTCCTCGACGACCGCTTCGACCACGAGGTCACGGTCGGCGAGATCGTCCAGCGACGTCGATCCGGTGATCCTGGCCCGGGCCGCGGCGCGGTCCGGCTCGGACAGCTTGCCCCGCTGGACCGCCTTCTCCAGAGACCGCTCGATCGCCTTTTCGACCTTGGCGACCTTCTCCCGGCCGCGGGTGACGAACCGGGCGTCGTACCCGCTCTTGGCGAAAACCTCGATGATCGACGTCGCCATCGTGCCCGACCCCACGACGCCGACCGTTCGCACCGGTCGCCCCCCGACATCCCCGAACCCTTCAGCCGGCGTCAGGTCGTCGTCGATGACCTTCGGGGAACCCTCACCCTCGTAGGTGTAGAAGCCACGCCCTGACTTGCGGCCGAGCCGGCCCGCGGTCATCAGCTGCTTGATGATCGGCGACGGTGCGTGCAGCCGGTCGCGACCCTGCTTGTACATCGTGTCGAGGATCTCGTACGCCGTATCGATCCCGATCAAGTCCATCAGCGCCAACGGCCCCATCGGCAGCCCGCAGCCCAGCTTCATCGCCGCGTCGATGTCCTCGCGCGTGGCGTAGCGCTGCTCGTACAGCGACACGGCATGGTTCAGGTAGCCGAAGAGCAGGGCGTTGGCGATGAAGCCGGCCTTGTCCCCGACCGTCACGTCGACCTTGCCGAGCTGGGCGGCCAGCGCCTCGACGTCCTCGACCACCTGCGGTTCGGTAACCACGGTGCGGATGATCTCGACGAGCTTCATCACCGGCGCCGGGTTGAAGAAGTGGAGGCCGATCACCTTGCTCGGCCGTCCGGTCACCACGGACAGCGCGGTGACCGACAGCGAGGACGTGTTCGTCGCGAGGATCGTCTCCGGCGCACAGATCTTGTCCAGCCGGGCGAACACATCGGCCTTGAGTTCCATCCGCTCGGGGATCGCCTCCACCACGAGTTCGGCGTCGGCCAGGTCGTCCAGCGAACTCGAGAACATGATCCGTTCGATCATCGCGTCGCGATCGGCCTCGGTCAGCTTCCCCCTCGCCAACGCCCGCCCGGTGGAGTCCTCGACGTGGGTCCGGCCACGCTCCACCGCGGCGTCGTCGATCTCGACAGCCACGACGTCGAGCCCGGACCGGGCGAAGACCTCGGCGACGCCGGCCCCCATGGTCCCGAGCCCGACGACGCCGACCTTGGCGAACGTACGTCCCACGACTGCTCCTTGCGCGCTGAGTGTTGAGCACCCAGTCTCGCACTCGCAGCGGACCGCCCCCCAAGCCCTGCGGGTTGTCGGACGGCCTCGCCCTGAAAGTGACACGCTCGATGCGATCGGGGAGTTCCGTACCGACACTCCTTTGTGGCAATAACACGACACGGTTGGCTCCAGGGTCTCTTCTAACTTCACCAATTTATGAAGCAGCAGCGGAGGCACGCGACTCGCCCGGTCGGTCCGACGTCCTCGTGCAGGTCCTGGTCTGGGTGCAGTCGCTACCGACGCCCGTGCACCAGGCGGACCAGCCCCGCGATCGCCCTCACGGCCATCGGATGGCGGCGGAACGTGGTCAGCCTGATCGGCGCGGCGAACCGCTGCCGGGTCACCGACTTCGGCCGGGCGAACTCACGCAGCCCGTCCGCTCCGTGCATCCGGCCGAACCCGGAGTCCCCCACACCTCCGAAGGGCAGTGCCGGTACGGCGGCGAAGGCGATCACCGAATTCACACTGGCCATGCCTGAGCGGATCCGGTGTGCGATGTCCACCGCCCGGGCCTGCCCGAACACCGCGGCGCCCAGCCCGTAGCGGCTCGCGTTCACCAGGCGCACCGCCTCGTCGGCGTCGCGGACCCGGGTCACCGTCAGCGTCGGGCCGAACGTCTCCTCGGTGACAGCCGCGCACTCCTCCGGTACATCGACGAGTACCACCGGGTCGACGTACGGCGCCCGCACCGACGCGAAGCCCCCGACGACCGCCCGGCCGCCTCGAGCCAGCGCGTCGTCGAGGTGCCGACGTACGACGTCCAGCTGCTCCGGGGTGGTCATCGGGCCGTAGTCCGCCGTCGGCTCGGGACCCGGCCGGACCTGACTGGCGCGGTCGGTCAGGACGCGGACGAACTCGTCGTAGACCGCGTCGACGGCGTACACCCGTTCGATGCCGATGCAGGTCTGCCCGGCGTTGGACATCGCGCCCCACAGTGCTGCGTCGGCGGCCGCCGCGACGTCCGCGTCGGCATCCACCACGAGCGCGTCCTTGCCGCCGCATTCGATCAGCACAGGGGTCAACGTCTCCGCGCAGGCGGCCATCACCTTCTTGGCGGTCCCGGTCGAACCGGTGAAAGCGAGCTTGTCCACACCGGCCCGGCACAGAGCCGCCCCGGTGTCGGCCGCACCGGTGACGAGTGAGAGCACCGGCTGTTCCGGCACCGCCTCGGCGAACCGGTCGACCAGCCAGCGACCGACCGCGGGGGTGTGGGGACTGGGCTTGAACACGACGGCGTTGCCGGCCGCCAGCGCGTACGCCAACGATCCCATCGGGGTGTAGACGGGATAGTTCCACGGCCCGATCACCCCGACGACGCCGTAAGGCTGGTACTCGACCGTGCAGGCCTGGTTCGGCATCAGCAGGCCGGTTCGCACCCGCCGCCGTCCCAGCACGTCGGCGGCGTGAGCGGCTGCCCAGGCGATGTGCTCGACGGCCAGGACGACCTCCAGCGTGCCGTCCGCGACCGGCTTCCCGCCTTCGTGGTGCATCAGATCGGCGAGTTCGCCCATCCGCCGGGCGATCGAGGACTTCCACGCGGTCAGCCTTCGCCTGCGTTCGGCGAAGCCGAGTTCGCCCCACCATTGCGCCGCCCGCCGAGCATCGACGACGGCCGCTCCGACCGCAGCGTCGTCGTACACCCTGAATGTCGCGACCACGTCCCCGGTGACGGGATCGCGGGAATCGAAGGTGGTCACAGGTCGGCGACGGCCGGGATCACGTCCCGGCCGATGACCTCCAACGGCGTGATCCGCCAGACGTCGGTCACCACGCCGATCGCCAGCTGGATACCCAACTCGGCGAGTTTCCCGAGCTCGTCCACGGTCTGAGCGACCCGCTCCCCGTCGGTGCCGACGTCGAAGCGGTAATACGCCGTCTTTTCGATCTCGGCGTAGTCCCTGCCTTCACGCTCGCAATGCTCCTTGAGTACGTCGAGCTTGCGCGCCAGCTCCGGTCCGGAGAAGAGGTTGCACGCCTGGGCGTACTGCGCCACCAGCCGCAGCGTCTTCTTCTCCCCACCGCCGCCGATCATGATCGGCGGGTGCGGCCGGGTCAGGTTCTGCGGGGAGTTGAGCGTCCGCTCGAGCTGGTAGTGCCGCCCGTCGTACGACGCCTCGCTGTCGCTCCACATCTGCAGGCAGATCTGCAGCGTCTCCTCGAGCCGCTCGAACCGCTCAGCCGTCGGCGGGAAGAGCAGGCCGAGGCCACGACTCTCCTCGTCGTTCCAGGCCGCACCGACGCCGAGCCAGGCGCGACCGCCGGACAGCACGTCCAATGTGGTGATGATCTTCGCCAGCATGCCCGGGTCCCGGTAGGTGACGCCCGTGACGAGCGTGAACAGCCGAGCCCGTGACGTGTTGGCAGCGAGGAAGCCGAGCGTCGTGTACCCCTCGAGCATGTCGTTCTCGATCGGGCCGACGGCGCCTATCTGGAACAGATGGTCCATGACGGCTACGGCGTCGAAGCCCGCGTCGTCGGCGGTCCGGGCGATCCTCGCCAGGTCCTGGCCCAGGGTGGGCGCACCCCCCGGCCAGGTGAAGTTCGGGATCTGCAGTCCGATCTTCACCTCAGATACCTCCACCGAAGTCGCCGCCGCCGAAGTCGCCGCTGCCCCAGTCGCCGCCGCCGGCATCGCCGCTGCCCCAGTCGCCACCACCCCCGCCGCCCCAGTCGCCGCCGCCGGAGTTGTCGCCGCTCGTGGAATCGCCGCCCGTTGAGTCGCCGTACTCGGACCCGGTGTCGTCGGCTGCCGAGGCCTCTGTCCCCGCGTCGGCGTACGCGGCGTCGAACATGGCGCCGGCGATCGCGGTGCCGATGAAGGCGCCGGCCACGCTGGCAAGAAGGCTGCCGGCGAACATGCCGCCCATACCCATGCCAACGCCGCCGAAGCCCATTCCACCGGGTGCGCCGAGCGTCCGCTCCAGCGTCCCGGGCTGCCGCATCTCTGCGCGGGTGGCCATCCGCGCCAGCGCCTGGGGGTCGTCGCTCTGCGCCCGCTCCCCCGGCGGCACCTCGGCACCGAGTTGCACCAGCACCTCCTGGCGCTGCTCCAGCGTGAGCGTGGCGAAAGCCTCGGCGTGCGCCTGCTCGATCTGGTTGGGAGGAGAGGTCCGCAGCAGATAGCGGTACCGCTCGATCGCCTGCTCGTCATCCGGACGGCCCGGGTCGGGTTCGTCGTACCCGCCTCTCACCGGTTGCTGCTCGCGGCCCATCAGCCTGGCCCAGAGTCCCATTCGCGCTCCTGCGTCCTCAGTCGACGGACCGGCCGACGGCGATCTGCCGTCGGATCTCGTCCATCGTCTCCATGATGCTCACCGTCTCATCCAGCGGCAGCAGCGGCGACTCCGTCCGACCGTCCGCGACCTGCTGCGCAAGATGCGCGGCCTGGTAGCACAGCCCCTCGTGTCCGCGGATGGCGTCCAGACCGCGGGTCCGCCGACCGCCGGCGGTGACGAGAGTCAGCTCGGCCGGGGTGTAGAAGTCCGCGGCGATCTCGACCCGGCCCGCCGTACCGGAGATCGACGCGGTCGTCGGGGTGCGCGCCGTCAACGTCGTGGTGACGACGGCATGCGCGCTGCCCGTGCGCAGCACCGCCGACACCGTGGCATCGACCCCGGTCGGGGCCAGCTCACCGACCGCGGTGATGGAATCCGGCGCCCCGAGGACAAGGCCAGCGAAGGAGACCGGGTAGACGCCGAGATCCAACAGGGCTCCCCCGCCCAGATCCGGTCGGTGCAGGCGCGGAGCGCCGCCGGGGGTCAGCAGTTGGCCGTGGTCGGCAAGCACCGTCTGGATCTCCCCGAGCCCGCCGTCGCCCACGAGCTGCCGGACGACGTCGAGGTGCGGGAGGAAACGCGTCCACATCGCCTCCATCACCAGCACGTCCGCGGCACGGGCGGCGGCGACCATCTCGCGGGCCCCCGTCGCCGTGCGGCTGAAGGACTTCTCCACCAGGACGTGCTTGCCTGCGGCGATGGCCGACAGGGTGTTCTCGTGGTGCTGTCCCGTAGGTGTGGCCACGTAGACGACGTCGACGTCGGGATCCTCGACGAGTGCGCCGTACGACCCGTGCGCGCGGTCGATGCCGTGTGTGTCGGCGAACGTGCGCGCCCGATCAACTGAGCGCGAGCCGACGGCCACCACCCGCTGCTTCGTGTGCCGGGCGAGCGCTTGGACGAACGTGTTGGCGATGCCGCCAGGGCCGAGGATCCCCCACCGCAGTGGCGGGGCGCCGCCCGGATCGGAGATCCGGCTGGCCGGGAAAGCGGCAGACATCGGAGCCGTGGACCTCAGAACAGCCTGGACGTGGGATCGTCGGTGCCCCGCAGCGC
>JACCXW010000254.1 GCA_013696785.1 Geodermatophilaceae bacterium
GTGCTCGGCATCGTGTTCGCCGGGTACGCGGTGACCGCCGCGCTGTACGCCCGCACGGCCTCCACCCACCCGCGATGATCATGGACTTTGGCCGGTCCTGACCGGTCGAAACCCATGATCATCGCCGTTCTCACGGCAGATTCCCAGCGGCCCAGCGCCGGAGTTCGGCCTCGGCATCCTCGCGCGAGAGCGGTCCGCGTTCCAGCCGCACAGCCTTGAGGTGCCGCCAGGCCCGCCCGATCAGCGGACCCGCGGGCAGCCCGAGCAGTTCCATGATCGCGGTGCCGTCGAGGTCGGGCCGGACCGCGTCGAGGTCCTCCCGTTCCTTGAGGGCGGCGATCCGCTCCTCCAGGGCGTCGTACGTCGCCGACAGCATCCGCGCCCGCCGCTCGTTGCGGGTCGTGCAGTCGGAGCGGACCAGCTTGTGCAGCCGGTCCAGCAGTGGCCCGGCGTCCACGACGTACCGGCGGACGGCGGAGTCCGTCCACGCGCCCTGCCCGTAGCCGTGAAAGCGCAGGTGCAGGAACGTCAGCTGCTCCACATCCCGTACGACGTCGCGAGGGAAGCGCAGCGCCCGCAGCCGGTCACGTACCTTGCGGGCACCGACGACCTCGTGGTGATGGAAGCTGACCCGCCCCTGCGGTTCGTGCCGGCGGGTGGCCGGCTTGCCGATGTCGTGCAGCAGCGCGGCCAACCGCAGGACGAGGTCCGGCCCGGTGTCCTCGAGGGCGATCGCCCGCTCCAGCACCGTCAACGAGTGCGCGTAGACATCCTTGTGCTGATGGTGCTCGTCGATCTCCAGCCGCAGCGCCGGCAGCTCCGGCAGGACCGGCGTCGCCAGGCCGCTGTCCACCATCAGCTCGAGGGCCGGCCGCGGATCCGCACCGAGGATCAGCTTGGTCAGCTCCCCCTGCACCCGCTCAGGTGAGATCCGGGCCAGCTGCTCGGCCATGCCGGCGATGGCGGTCAGCACCGCCGGGGCCGGAACCACGCCGAGCTGGGACACGAACCGGGCCGCCCGCAGCATCCGCAGCGGATCGTCGGCGAAGGAGTCCTCGGCGGTGCCAGGCGTGCGCAACCGGCGCGCGAGCAGATCCGCCAGGCCGCCGTGCGGGTCCGTGAACGTGTCGTCCTGCACCGAGAACGCCATCGCGTTGATCGTGAAGTCCCGCCGCGCCAGGTCGGCGGCCAGGGAGTCGCCGTAGACGACCTCCGGCTTGCGGCTGATCCGGTCATAGCGATCGGCGCGGTACGTCGTGATCTCCATCCGGTGCTCGCCGTACTGCACCCCGACAGTGCCGAATTCGATCCCGGTGGTCCAGCTGGGGCGGTCCCCGATCAGCGCGAGGACCTGTTCCGGGCGGGCGTCGGTGGTCAGGTCCAGGTCGTTGCTGCTGCGACCCAGCAGGGCGTCACGGACGGATCCGCCGACCAGGTGCAGTTCGTGCCCGGCGTTGGCGAACGCCCGGCCGGCCTCCCCGAGTACCGGTGACAGGCGCAGCAGCTCGGTCACGAGCCGACGCTGAGCTGCTGACAGAGACGCGTCGTCGACCACGACGGGCCAGCCTACCGACGGTGCGCCGCACATCGGTGATCATGGGCTCCGGCCGGTCAGGACCGGCGCGGGCCCATGATCATCGCGGCTTGCGAGCCTGGCGTGATCTCCGCGCTACCCTCGGGCCATGGCTCGTACGGCGGCGTCCCGCGGCCTGCGTCGGGTCGAGGAGATCTCCGCGGGTGGACTCATCGTGGACGCCTGCGCCACTCCACCGGTCGCGGCGCTGATCGGTCGGCACGACCGCCGAGGGCGACTGCTCTGGTCACTGCCCAAAGGCCATCTCGAGCGCGGGGAGAGCAACGAGCAGGCAGCCGTCAGGGAAGTGGCCGAGGAGACCGGTATCACCGGGTCGATCGTGGCCCCGCTGGGCACCATCGACTTCTGGTTCGTCGCCGAGGGCCGGCGAATCCACAAGACGGTGCACCACTTCCTGCTCCGCGCCAGTACCGGCACGCTGTCCGACGCCGACCCGGAGGTCAGCGAGGTCGCCTGGGTCCCACTCGAGGAACTGACACAGCGCCTGGCCTACGCCGACGAGCGGGGGCTGGTGGAGCGGGTACCCGAGCTGCTCTCCGGTACCGCGTGAGGCTCGCGCCATGACAGTGCCCGCGCCATGACCGTGCGGCCACAGCGTGCGCACACCCTCTCGTCCATGCGGCGCTGCGCGTCGTTGACGGTGGCGATGGTGCTGGCACTCGCGCTGCCGGCCGCGGCCGCTCCCGGCGACGAGTTCGACCGGCCGGCCGCTACAGACATGCCGTTGACGATCACCGTCACCCAGCTCGAGCCCCGCACGGTCACGCCGGACGCCACCATTACCGTCACCGGAACGGTGACGAACACCGCCAACGTCGCGATCACCGATCTGGTGATCCGGCTGCAGCGCGGGCCGGTCCTGACCAGCCGCGAGGAGCTGCAGGACAACGACGAGGACCCGTCGTCGGCCACCAACGCCTTCGCTCCGTTCGTCGACCTGCTCGCCGACCTCGACTCCGGGGACACCGCACCGTTCCGCTACGAGACAACCGCAGCGGAGCTCGGCCTGGCCGACCTCGGGGTGTACCCGCTGATGGTCAACGTGAACGGCACGCCCGACGGCGATGTCGAGCAGCGGGTCGGCCAGCTCGACACCTATCTGCCGTTCTTCCCCGAACCCACTCCGGCGGCGACCGGCGTGGCCTGGCTGTGGCCGCTGGTCGACCGCCCGCACCGCGGGGCCGACGGGATCTTCGACGACGACGATCTCGCCGCCACCGTCGGGCCCGGCGGGCGGCTGGAACGGATGCTGGACCTGGCCGAGGCGAGCCCGCAGGTGCCCTTGACCCTCGCCGTCGACCCGCTGCTGCTGGAGACCCTGCAGGCCATGGCCGGCGGCTACCGGCTCGACGACGGCAGCACCGGTGACGGAGGGGACGCGGCCACCGCCTGGCTGGAGCGGCTCACCGCGCTCGCCCGCACCCGAGCGGTGATCGCCCTCCCGTACGCCGACGCCGACATCGTCGCGTTGACCCGCGCCGGCCTCGGCGAGCAGGCAGCGGACGCGGTCGCCCGCGGCGGGCAGCTCGTCGCCGGCCTCCTCGGTGTCCAGCCCGTCCCGGACATGGCCTGGCCGGTGGACGGCGCTGTCACCGACCCGGCGCTGGCCGTGTTCCAAGCGGTCGGTGCTGAACAGGTCGTGCTGAGCGCCGACTCTGTCGACGCACCGGCCGATGACCGACGTACGCCGAGCGCGGTGTCCACAGTTAGCGGTGCTGACGGTGAGTTCCGGGCCGTGGTGAGCGATCCGGTCGTGGATGGCATCGTCGCCGCGGCCGACGGCTGGGCGACCGGGCCACGGATGGCCGAGCAGCGCTACCTCGCCGAGCTCGCCATGATCACCGCCGAAGCCCCGTCGGTCAGCCGCGAGCTGCTGGTCGCCGCTCCGCGCCGCTGGGACCCGCGCGTGTCCTTCGCGTTGCCCATGCTCACCGACACCGCGAGCGAGGCGTGGTTGCGCCCCGCCGAGGCGACCGACCTCGGCGACCTGCCGGCGGTCGACCGCGGCTCGCTCCGCTACCCCGAGGACGCCCAGGCCCAGGAACTCGATCCGGCCGGGACGGCCGTGATCGCGGACGGCGTCGCGTCGATCGTCGACTTCGGTTCGATGCTCGTCCTGGAGTCCGCCGAGGAGGAGCAGGCAGCCCGGACCATCACCGATCCGCTCGACAGCGCGGTGCTGTCGGCGGCGTCGTCGTACTGGCGACCGGATCCCGGCGGGGGGAGGACCGCCGGTCGGTCGGTGGTAGCGGCGGTTGAGGCGCAGCGCAAGCGGGTGTTACTGGTCGTGCCGACCGAGGGGACGTACAGCCTTGCCTCGGCGCAGGCCTCCCTGGTCTTCACCGTCGAGAACCAGCTGCCGGTGCCGGTGCGGGTGCGGATCAGCGTCGACGCCAGTCGGGTCGCGGGCTTGTCCACCGAGGACATCGGTACGCAGCTCCTCACGCCGGCCGGCCGGACCCTGATCACCGTGCCGGCGACGGTCGAACGGCCCGGGGAGTTCCGGGTCACGTCGACGATCTCGACACCGGCCGGAGGCACCCTGGGGGCACCGGTGCGGCTGACCGTACGCAGCACGGCGTACGGCGGGATCGCGCTGGTCATCACGATCGGCGCGGGCGCTCTGCTCCTCCTGTTGTTCCTGCTGCGGCTGGTCCGTCGGTTGCGCGACGGTCCACGTTCCGGCGGCCCGATGCCGGAGCCGCTCGAGCAGGTGCCGCTGCTGAGTCCGGCGAGCACACCGCGGGCGCAGAGCCGGGCGGGGTTGCGGGGCGCCGGGACGTGACACCGGGCGAGCAGCCGGACCTGGGCGCGCCGACGATGCCGGTGGCGGCGGCCGTGCCACCTGTGCCGGTCACCGGGCCCCCGGTGCCGGTCACCGGGCCGCCCGTGCAGAGCCTGGGGCGAGCCACCCGCACGATGGCGCTGGCTACCACCGTCTCGCGGCTGACCGGGTTCGCCCGCACCGTTGTCCTGGTCGCAGCCATCGGCCTCGGCATCGTCGGAGACGCCTACAACACCGCGAACACGCTGCCGAACATCGTGTACGAGTTGCTGCTCGGCGGCGTGCTGACCAGCGTCATCGTGCCGCTGCTCGTGCATGCCCGGGTCCGCGACGCCGACGACGGGCTCGCCTACAC
>JACCXW010000277.1 GCA_013696785.1 Geodermatophilaceae bacterium
TCCGCACCGAGCAGCCGATGTCGGGTCCCGGTGTGTGGAACCGGATGGATCACCGCCCCCTGGAGGGGTTCGTCCTGGCGATCTTGCCGTTCAACTTCACCGCGATCGCCGGCAACCTCCCGCTCGCGCCCGCGCTGATGGGCAACACCGTGGTGTGGAAGCCGGCGACGACCCAGCAGTTCGCCGCCCACCACACGATGCGCCTGCTGGAGGCCGCGGGGCTGCCCCCCGGCGTCATCAACATGGTAACCGGATCCGGGCGCGCGGTCAGCGAGGTCGCCCTCGCCGACCCGCGGCTGGCCGGGATCCACTTCACCGGCTCCACCGGGACGTTCCAGCAGCTGTGGTCGACCGTCGGTGCGCGGATCTCGTCGTACCGGACCTACCCGCGGCTCGTGGGCGAGACCGGCGGTAAGGACTTCGTGATCGCGCACCCGAGCGCCGATCCGTCCGCCCTCGTCACCGCCCTCGTACGGGGCGCCTTCGAGTACCAGGGGCAGAAGTGCTCGGCCGCCTCGCGGGCCTACATCCCGCGCTCGCTCTGGGACAGCGAGGTCCGCGACGCATTGGCCCACGGCACCGAGAGCCTGACGTACGGCGACGTGACGGACCTGTCCCAGTTCGGTGGCGCGGTGATAGACCGGCCGTCCTACGACCGGCTGTCCGCGGTTCAGGAGATGGCCCGCGCGGACGCCGACGTCCAGGTGCTCACCGGCGGAACAAGCGCCGACGGTGAAGGCTTCTTCGTTCGTCCCACCGTCGCGACGAGCGCCGACCCGTCGCACCAGATCTTCAGCGAGGAGTACTTCGGACCCTTCCTCGGCGTGCACGTCTACGAGGACTCGGCGTACGACGACACGGTGGCGCAGGCGGCGGATGTGGCGCCATACGCGCTCACGGGATCGATCTTCGCCACCGACCGACGGGTGATCGACGCCGCGTCGCACGCGTTGCGCTTCTCGGCCGGCAACTTCTACGTCAACGACAAGCCGACCGGCGCCGTTGTGGGCCAGCAGCCGTTCGGGGGAGCCCGTGCCAGCGGCACCAACGACAAGGCCGGCTCGCCGCTGAACCTGTTGCGGTGGACGTCGCCGCGGACGGTCAAGGAGACGTTCGTGCCGGCGGTCACGGTGGAGTACCCGCACCAGGGATGAATTTCGGAGGCAATGCGACCTGCACCCGGGTCAGGTTGCCGTGCTCGACGAGGTAGCCCCGGCCCGGCAGTCGTTCCGTCAGCCCGCGCGGCAGCCGAACGCCCAGCAGTTCCCCATCCAGCGGGCCGGGGGTCAGCAGCAGCCCGGTGCGCCGGCGCCGCAGCTCGACGCCGACGCCCCGGAACGCGCCGGCCAGGTCGTCGCTGCGGCCGGCTCCGACGACGGTGACCCCGCGGTCGTCCCGGACGAGACTGGTGAGCACGGCGTCGACCGGGGAGTCGACCAGCGACTCGATGTCGTCGGCCAGGACGACGGCCGGCGATTGTGCCGTCGCCGCCCTCAGTGCCTCGCCGTCCCCCGGACTGATGACTGCCGGTACGCCGGACAGCGAGCGCAGTGTCGACCGGCGGCCGGCGACCACGACGACCGGCGTACCGGCGTGCAGGAGACCGGTTGCAAGCACGAGCAACGCGGTGGACTTCCCACTGCGAGCGGGGCCGGCGAGGAGAAAGGCGGGTCCGAGCGAGCCCAGGTCGAGCTGGATCGGCAGGGCGTCGTCACCGCCGAGGCCGAGGACCGTCCACATCGGACGGTGAGGTCCCGGCAGCCGATCCAGTCCGACGCTCGACGGGAGCTCGGCAATGCGCAGCGGTGGATGCAGGGTGGGTTCCGGTGTTGCTTCGGCGATTGCGTCGAGTGCCGCCACCTGCGCCACACCTGACGGATCGGCGCCCAGCACGGCGATCTGGCACTCCAAAGCCGAACCGGGCAGCAACCCGCGGCCGGGCGGCAGTTGTGCCGGCACGGCCCGCGCCGGGATCCCAGCCAGCGCGTAGTCGCCGCGGTCGGCAAGCGGAAGCACGATGCGGCGGGCTATTACGCCGGACAACCGCACGCCGAGCCCGGCACGGTCGCTCGTGACGACGACCCTGAAGCCCGCGGCCGCACCCTCCCGGATCACGCGGAGAAGCGTCTCCACCGGCTGCCCGGCGTCGACGGGTTCGTAGGTCTGCACGAACCCCTCCCAACCGTCGAGGACGAGGACGACGTACGGCGGGCGATCCTGCGTGGGGCAGGTGGCGTGGTACTCGGCCAATGACGAGGCCCCGGCGTTGGCCAGCAGGAGCTGCCTATGTTCGGTCTCCTCCAGCAAACGGGCCAGCAGGCGGCGCCCCCGGAAGGTGTCGTCGCGGCCGATCGCGCTGCCGCAGTGCGCAAGCCGCGCGGCGGACAGCAGCCCGCCGCCGGCGCAGTCGATGACGTGCAGGTGCATCTCGTCGGCGTTCCACCCCAGGGCAAGTGAGGCGATCAATGTGCGCACGGCGGTGCTGCGGCCGCTGCGTTGTCCGCCGGCGATGAGCAACGCCGCATCGGCCGCCACGTCCAGTCCGAGGACGGAGCGGCACTGCTCGTCCGGGTGGTCGATCAGTCCCAGCACGGCGACTCCGGCGGGCGCGTCGGCGAGGTCCTCGCGCCGCAGCAGGTCCGGCAGTGGCGGCAGCCAGGGACTCGGCAGGGTTTGCCAGCCGGTCAGGCGAGCAGCTTCGCGCGCGGCCCCGACGATCCGCTGCAGGTCGGTAGGACCCTCGGCATCGATCGCGCGGGCAGGGGGAGGGGTCCCGGCGACGACCACGCTGGGGGGCGGCGGGGGCGGTGGCGCATGCCCGGCCACGCGCGCGGTCTGGACCATCGTCGCCGGTTCCGACCCGGCCCGGATCAGGGCGCGCCCGGGAGTGCGCTTGGAGATGCCGGCGGCGCCGGACTGGTCGACGATGTCGCGCGATTCGCCGTCGTCGGTGACCCGCAGGGCTATCCGCAGTGTCGTGTTCGCCCGGATTTCGGGTGTCACCGCGCCGCCGGGGCGCTGTGTGGCGAGCACCAGGTGGATGCCCAGCGAGCGGCCGCGGGCGGCGATTGCGACCAGGCCGCTGACGAAGTCGGGCAGTTCCTTGGCCAGCGCTGCGAACTCGTCGACGACGATCACCAGCCGCGGAACGGGCTCGCTGCCGCGGTAGCCGGCAAGGTCGCCGGCGCCGTCGGCGGCAAGGACGCGCTCGCGGCGGGTGAGCTCGGCGGCGAGCGAGCGCAACGCGCGCCGGGTCAGATGGGCGTCCAGATCGGTGACCAGGCCGACCGTGTGCGGCAGGTCGGCGCAGTCGCGGAACGCTGCCCCGCCCTTGTAGTCGACGAGCACGAACTGCACGGCTGTCGGCGGGACGGTCGCGGCCAGTGCGGCGATGAGCGTCTGCAGCAACTCCGACTTCCCGGCTCCCGTCGTACCGGCGACCAGCGCGTGCGGGCCGTCCCGAGCGAGGTCGACGGCGTACGGGCCGGTCGTGGCCCGACCGAGTACGGCGCGCGGGGCGAGATCGCTGGCGGCCCAGGCGGCGGCGAGCAGGGCTCCGGAAGGCTGCTGCATCCCGAGCAGATCGAGCAGGCGGACCTTGCCCGGCAGGCTCCGGCTCGCCCCGTCGCCGGGGTCGCGGAGCGCGGCGAGGGCGCGGGCGATGTCGCGGGCGACGGGCAGCGGCAGTCCATCGGCGAGTACGTCGTCGTGGGCGAAGTGGTCCACGGACAGCCGGAGTCGCGTTCCTACATCGCCGCAGACGGCAGCCACGGCCCGGCACTCGGCCGGCAACTGGCGCTCGTGCCGGTCCAGGCACAGGGCGAGGATGCCCGCGGCCGGACCGTCGGTGAGCAGCCGGGTGACGCCAGGCTCGGCCCGCAACCGGCCCGCCTCGTGCAGTACCAGCACCGTGTCCGGCGTACCGGCGCGTGGTTCTGCCTGCCGTCGATCGAGCAGAGCGGTGAGTTCTGAGACGGTGTCGACACGGCGCAGCTGGGGCAGCCACCGCGCCCAGTTCCACAGGGCGGACCGCGGCCGGGTCGTGAGCAGGACGATCTGCAGGTCCCGCGGGCTGTGCAGGGTCCCCAGCTGGCAGAGCAGGCTGCGGCCCATGGCCAGCAACGGCCCATCCGGTCCGGCCAGGCCGAGGACACCTACCGCGGCCAACGAGACCATGACGGGAAGATCAGCGGCCATGACCGGTTCGCTGCGTCCGTCGGTACGTACCGAGACGCCGCCGGCCTGAGTGCCGGTGCCGATCCGGAGTAAGGCGAAGTCCCGGTCGTCGGGGCGTCGTTCCCACAGCCGCTGGCCGGTGCGCTGCGCCGTGGTCCTGACCGAGGCCAGGTCCGGGCAGGCCCGGCGACGTGCTACCGAGTCCAGCGCCACCGCCCGGTCCCGATCGTGCCCGGCGCGGCGCAGCGCCAGCTCGTAGTCGGCCTTGTCCTGTCGGCTGTTGCGCCGTCGGCCGGTGCGTGCGGACAGAAACGTGCCGAGCATGAACAGCGGGGACAGCAGGGTGAAAAGGAGGAACTGCGGCATTCGCAGGAGGACGGCGAGCAGGACGCCCGCGACGATCGGCAGCACCAACGCGATCAGGGCCAGCCGTGGTGGGGGCGACGGCTGGGGTGGCGACGGCCAGTCGATTGTGGTCTCGGTGGGCGAATCGATCAGCCTCGGCGGCCGGTTGACCGCCACGGTTCCGTCCCGGGTCGCCCGGGTGACAGCGGGGAAGTCGGCGGGTACGGCGAGGCTCAGGACGCTGTCGCCGAGTCGGAGCAACTGCCCGACCGCGATCGGTGCTGGCTCGGTCCCGACAGGTGTGCCGTCCAACCGGGTGCCGTTTGTCGAGCCTGCATCGGCCACGGTGACGCCGTCGGCGGCGACCCCGAGCACTGCGTGCCGGCGGGAGCAGAGCGGGTCGTCGAGGTGCAATTCGCACGTCGAACCGCGGCCGATCACGTGCTCGCCGCGACCGAGCCCGAAGGTTTGGCCGGCGAGCAGGCCCGAGACCACCCGCAGTTCAAGCACGGAACTGCTGTCGTCTCGGCGGGGCGCGATTGTCCCGACGCCGAGAATGCAGCCGTGCCGCAGCCCCGGCGAACCGAGTGGGGTGTCGTCGCGGAGTCGCGTCGAGCCGGCGTACAGGGCGGCGTCCGGCTTGTCCACGGCCGCTCGCAATTGCGTTGCCACGTCTCCGAGCACCGTGCCGGGCGGCGCGGTGACGGTGACGTCGCGCTCCTGCCCGGCGTCGTAGACCAGTGTCAGGGTCATCCGCACCGGGTGAGTCTGCGCACGCACGGACATTCCTGACCCTGGTGGCGCACAAACTGTGGACAACCGCGTACGTTGCGCCAGTGACCCAGGTATCGACGAATGCTGGTGAGGACCGGAGTTTCGGGGAGGCCGGCGCCCGACTGTCCTACGGCAGTTATCTGCACCTCCCCGAGCTGCTCGCCGCCCAGGTGCTGGAGTCTGATCCCCCTGCGCACGACGAACTGCTGTTCATCACCGTGCACCAGGTCTACGAGTTGTGGTTCGGACAGTTGCTGCACGAACTCGACGACGCCCGGGACCGGATGCTGGCCGGGGACGTGGACGACCCGCGGCAACGGTTGCGCCGCTCGCACGTCATCACCCGGCTGCTGATCGAGCAGATCGACGTCCTGGAGACGATGACCCCGCAGGACTTCTTGAGCTTCCGCAACCTGCTGGCGCCGGCGAGCGGTTTCCAGTCGGTCCAGTTCCGCGAGTTGGAGTTCTTGTCGGGGGCGAAGGAACCGGCGTACGTGGATCGGCTCGGTCATGCCACGGCGGCGGAGCGGGCTCGCTTGTTGAAGCGGCTGGAGGAGCCGTCCCTGTGGGACGGTTTCCTGCATCTGTTGAGCGGCGCCGGTTTCGGTGTGTCCACTGTGGACGATCGCCGATCAGGTCTCGTGACGATCAGCCGAGATCGCGCCGCACACGGGGCGCTGTGGGACATGGCCGAAGCCCTGGTGGAGCACGACGAACTGTGGGCACGCTGGCGGATGCGGCACGTTCTCATGGTCGAGCGTCAGATCGGGACCAAGTCCGGTACCGGTGGGTCCTCGGGAGCGCCGTACTTGCGGACCCGGCTCGATATGCGCTTCTACCCCGAATTGTGGGACCTGCGCTCACATCTGTGAACAACGGTTGGGGCTGTGGACAACCTGAGCAGCTCGTCGCATCACGGCCCTAGCGTCGGCCGGGTCAATCGACCGATGCGAGGAGTGACGCCATGAAGTACGACATCCCGACCCTGCAGGCAATGGCCGGTCAGTGCAGTGCCGCCGCGGCCGACAGCCAGGCTCAGACCTCTGCCTTGTCCACGCGGATCAACGGCGACGTGACCACCGGCTGGGAAGCCGGCTCTGCCCAGGCCTTTCTCGCGCTGTACCAGCAGTGGCAGACCGCGGCGCAGAACGTCCAGCAGGCACTGATCGGTATCGGCACGCTGCTGCAGCAGACCGCCACGACTGTCACGGAGACCGACGCCGCGATCGCCCGCGGCTTCAGCCAGTCGATGTAGCCGCTTTCTGCTGCTTCGGCCGCCCCGGGTTACCGTTCGCTGGGTGCCGTCCGACGCTGAGCTGCTCCTTACCGTGGAGGCGGCTTGGGTCACCGCGTTCGGGCCGATCCGCTCGCGCGGCTCGGTGTCGTTCGTGGGTGTCCTTCCGATCGACGTGTTGCGTTTCGGCCCCGACGACGCGGGCACCGTCCGCTACGCGACTGTCGGGATGGCCAGGACGCCTATGGCGGATCCGAGTGCTGTTGTCGTCGATGCGAAGAGCGCTCCTCGCGCCGAGCTGGTGCTCGCGCTGGCCGAGCGCAGGGACTCCGTGCTGCGCACGATGGCCATGCTCGCCAGCGCGCCCGCGGTCGAGGGCATAGTGCTCGTTCCCGACTCCACGGTGGACACGGGTCAGGCGCTGTGGGACGGATCGGTGTTCACTGCCGTACTCGTCGACGTACCCGAACTGGCCGATGTCGCCATCGGTACGGGGGCGCCGATCCGGCTGCTGCCGGTGATTCCGGTGACGGCCACGGAGCTTGCCTACCGGCGGACCCAGGGCGCCGCAGCCCTGCGCGCGGCGTGGCAGGAGGCCGGTACCGACCTGCTCGACCCGGGTCGATCTCCGGTTCGATGAGCCGCCTGCCGGGACCTGGGGTTGCGACTCGTCACCAACGGCACCAGGCTGGGCGCACCGAGTGAGGGAGCAGCATTGTGAGATCGATCCGCGCCGTACCGACGAGCGTGCTGACTGCCGGCCTGGCCGTCGTACTGGCCCTGGCCCCAATCGGTCCGGCCGCTGCCGCGCCCGCCGGTGTCCCCGCCGCCCCAGCCCTGGTGTCACTGTTTCCCAGCGACGACCTGACGGTGTTCGACGCGGGACAGCGCACCGGCAGACGGGTGGCGCTTCCGCTGCCCGACTGCGCGACCCACCCGACGGACTGCAACACCGTTGCGCTGCTCAATCAGTTGGACGGCTTCGACTTGGATCCGCGCCTGGCACTGCGTTTCGACCGCCCAGTCGACGCCGCCCGCGTCGCTGCACTCGTGACGATCAGCGCGGTTGACTTCACCTGGTCGACCGGAGTCAATCGGGTCGTGTACGACGCCGCCACAAATACCGTGTTCGCTCACCCGGTCGACCAGCTTGCCCCCGGCAGCAGGTTCCAGCTACGCGTCGGCGGGAGCAAGCCGGCGCAGACGGACTTCACCACCATGTCGGCTACCGACGGCCTGCGTGACATGCGCCAGCAGCTGGACAGCGGGCGCGCCTTCGCGGGGGCCGGAATCCCGCCCGGCGCCCGCCGGCTGCGGGTCGACGCGACGGTGCCCGCGGCTGGAACGAGCCTGACCTACAACGCAGACTTGGGCAGCAGCCTGCTGCCGATCCCGGTGCCTGACCTGTCGCAACTCGGCGCCGGTTCCTACGTGTTCGGCTCCTACCTCGCACCGTCCTGGTTGACCGCGGATCAAGTCATCCCGCAGACGCCGACTGCCGACCCCGGTCCGGTAGTGCAAGGACGCGCGCAGCTGCCCTTCGTCCTGATCCTGCCCGCCGGGACAGCTCCGGCCGGTGGCTGGCCCGTCGCCGTTTTCGGTCACGGCTTCACCCGCTGGAACGCCGACCTCTTCCTCGCCGCCACGCAGAACGCCTCGCGGGGCTTCGCCACAGTCGCCACTGACATCGTCGGCCACGGCTTCGGCCCGGCCAGCACCTGGCAGATCACCCGCGACGGCACGACCACAACAGTGCCGGCGTATGGGCGGGGTGTGGATCTCAACGGAGACGGGACCATCACCGAAGCCGAGGGGGTGTCCACGCTGCCGCAGCCGGCACCGTTCGCGCAGGTGGGCAGCCGCGATGGCCTGCGGCAGGCGGCCGCGGATATCGCGACGCTGGTGCGGGCGATCGCCCTCGGCGCGGACCTGGACTTCGATGGCGACTTCGATCTGCGGCGGCTCGGGACCGACTACTACGGGCAGAGTTTCGGCGGGATCTACGGCACGATGCTGGCCGGCATCGATCCGCTGCTGGACGCGATCGGCCTGAATGTTCCGGGCGGGCCGGTCAGCGAGATCGCCCGGTTGTCCCCGTCCTTCCGGCTGCTGGTCACCGAAGCGCTGGCCGGTGCCCAGCCGCCGCTGCTCAACGGCGGCAGATACGGCTTCACCGAGTCCCTGCCGCTCGCGGGGGATCCACCGGTCCTAGACCCGGCACCCGGTGCGCTGCCGATCCAGCAGTTCCTCGCCGAGCAGACCTGGCTGAACCGGCCTGGTAGCCCGGAGACCTTCGCCCCACTCGTCCCCGACGCTCGGGTTCTGGTGCAGGTCGCCCGTGGGGACGAGACCGTGCCGAACCCGACAACCCGCACGCTCGTCCTGGCGGGTGGTCTCACCCCGCGGACCAGCCTGTACCGCAACGATTTGACCCCGCAGCGGACTCTCAATCCGCACGGGTTCCTGCTCGATCCGACCTTCGTGCTCGGCTTCACCGCAGGTCAGACCCAGATGTCGACGTTCCTGGCATCCGGGGGGACCACCATCATCGATCCCGACGGGGCCGGGCCGATCTGGGAACTCGGAAGCGACGAGATGGGCCCGGCCGACGACGGATAGGCCGCTTCCCACCTGGTGATCTCGGGATTTCGCCGGCTCTGGCCGGTCACTCCCGAGATCATCGGCGACGGGGCGGTGCAGTTCCGAGATCATCGAGCGTCAGGAGCAGTCCTCGCCCATACCAGGACTCTGCGGAACCCCCACCTCATCCACCGGCACCGGTGCGTGAAACCCCTGTAGTGACGGTCGCGGACCCAGTCCATCTCGATGTGCATTCCGTCCGGGTCGACGAACCAGAAACTGAGCTTGGGCCCGAAGATCGGTGAAGGCGCCGTCGCTGACGCCGCGTTCGACCAGGCGCGCACACACCTCGTAATGCTTCACGGGAGGGAACATTCGGGCCAGGTGGTCCAGATGTCCACGGTTCACCCTCTGCGCGGACGCGCGAGTGTGTCGGCTGCCGGTGACCTGCCCCGGGTGCAGGACGCTGACGCCTCCCAGGGACACGATGGCGCGCCGGGACTCGGGGTTCGTCTCCTGGAAGCCGATGCGGGCGTCGAGCACTTCCCGTGGAACGCGGTGAAGGTCAAGGTCCTCGGTCTGGATGGCGACGTGCTGGATACCAGTCGTGAGTTGCCTTGTCGTACCTTTCAGTCGCTCGGATGGTCAGCTGCCAGCGTGACGACTCTTGGCTGCGATTTGGCTATGGCGCCGCGCCGCCTACGCTCGCGCCTGTGCCGCTGTCCGTGCTCGGGCCCTTGCGCCTGGTCGGCCCGGACGGGCCGGTCCAGGTCCCGGGTCGCAAGACGCGAGAGGTGCTCACCCTGCTTGCTCTGGCCGCCGCTCGACCGCTGTCCGTCGGCGTGCACGTGGCCCCTGGCACGTACGGAGTCGATGTCCTGCTGCTCAACCCGACCTTCCCCATCGACGTCTTCCTGGAGGAACCGCATCTGGCCGGGGCCATCGCCGGACTCGCCGCAGCCCGGCGCCTGATTGCTGTCAACCGGCGCGGTGCGGCGCTGTCCGAGAAATTCGCAGCGTCCACAGGCCGGCATCGAGTTCCCGCGTGACACATCCACTGTCGGAGCAGTTCAGGCGGCAGGCCCGGTTCTGCCTGCCTGGCTCGCCGCTGTACGCCGCACTGCTGGGCGCAATGGCCGAGGATCTGGACTCCGACGGCATCACGGCCGCAGTGATGCGGCCCTACTGCGAGGACGCGCCCACGAGCGCGCCGCCGCTGCGCCTGATGGGCGCGTTGCACCGGCTGGTGCTCGAACGTCGCGCACCCGAGGTGGCGTTGCACTTTCCCAGCGTCGGCGGCACCGCGCCGGTGCGGGACGCCTGGCCGGCCGTCCAGCGGTTGTTGACCGATCAGCGGGAGGAAGTGGCCGAGCTGGCCGGACGGCAGGTGCAGACCAACGACGTCGGCAGGTCCGCAGCCCTGCTCGGTGCCCTGCTGGTGATCGGCCAGCGCACCGGTCTGCCGATCCGGTTGTTCGAGATCGGTGCCAGTGCCGGTCTCAACCTCCTCGTGGATCGCTACGCCTACGCCGTGGACAACCGGATCCTCGGGCAGCCCGACTCGTCCTTGCGGCTGCAGTCCCCGTGGCGCCACTACCCCCCGGCCGACCTCGCCCGGCCGTTGGACATCGTCGAGCGGGCGGGTTGCGACCCGTTCCCGATCGATCCGAGGACGACCGAGGGCCGGCTGACCCTGACGTCCTACGTCTGGGCGGACTGGATCGAACGGCTCGATCGGCTGCGCGCCGCCCTTTCGATCGCAGCGGACAATCCGGTCACCGTCGAGCGATCCCGAGCCGCGCCCTGGCTTGCGCATCGGCTCGGCTGGCCGCGGACCGGAAGTGTCACAGTCGTCTGGCACTCAGTGGTGTGGCAGTACATCGACGCCGCCGAACGGGCCGAGATCGAGACGCTGCTCGCCGAGGCGGGCGCCAGGGCGACCCACACCGCGCCGCTGGCGCTGGTGGGGATGGAGAACGTCGGCGTACCCGACGTACGCAGCCGATTCGAGCTCACCCTGACGAGTTGGCCTGGAGGAGACCGGGAGCTGCTCGCGACCACCGTCGGGCACGGCATCCCCACAACCTGGTCGAGCCGCCCCGAGACACCCACGCCGTACTGGACATAGCAGGATAGGCGGATGCAGTTCGGACGGTACTTCGAGGAGTTCGAGGTCGGGGCGGTCTACAAGCATTGGCCCGGAAAAACGGTCACCGAGTACGACGACCACCTGTTCTGCCTCATCACGATGAACCACCATCCGCTGCACATCGACGCGCATTTCGCCGAGGAGACAACGGAATTCGGCCGGAACGTCGTCGTTGGCAACTACGTCTACTCGCTGTTGATCGGCATGTCTGTCCCGGACGTCAGTGGCAAGGCCATCGCGAACCTCGAAGTCGAGTCGCTCAAGCACATCGCACCGACATTCCACGGCGACACCATCTACGGCGAGACCACCGTCCTTTCCAAGACCGAGTCCAAGTCGAAGAGCGATCGCGGTGTCGTGTACGTGGAGACCCGCGGGTACAACCAGGACGGGACAGTCGTTTGCGTCTTCCGTCGCAAGGTCATGGTCCCCAAGCGGTCCTACGGCGACGCCCGGGGCGGCGAGCAGCCCGGCCGTCCGCTCCCGCTGTAGAAGGCCACGATCGCCGACAGGTGAGCGTACGGTCCGGCTGTGGGACCTGTGGAAGCCCAGCGGCAAGCGAGCCGGGTCGCACAAGCGTTCGGACTGGAAGGACATCCGCGGGGCCGTCTACGGTCTGCTGTTCCTGCTCACCTTGGCCGTCGTCGGGGTGTACTTCGTCACCATCGTGATCGGCGAATACGCCGGTAGCGACGGTGTCGTTCCCGGCGTGAGCGTCTCGCCCAGCCCACCGACCTAGCTGCCCGTGAGCAGTTGAGTCAGGGCAGCTCGAATGGCTACTCCACGACTTCGATGTCGAAGTTCACCGTGTCACCGTCGACCGACGTCACAGTGACGTCGACGGCAGAACACTCCAACGGGCGAGCGTTTCGAGCAGACCGGGCGACAGCGCCAGCGCGTGGAGCGCAGCCCGGTCGACGAAGCGGACGTCGCAGGCATCATCCCCCGCGCGCAGCCGCCCGCCCACCGCCGTACAGGCGTAGTCCTCGATGTCGTAGACGACACCGTCGGGTCCGTCCCGATCGACGCGGCCGACGAGACGATCCGGTACGACGAT
>JACCXW010000329.1 GCA_013696785.1 Geodermatophilaceae bacterium
GTCCCACTCCAACCCCTTGGCGGCGTGGGCCGTCAACACGCGGACCGCCTCCCCGCTGGCGGCTTTGGCAGCGAGTGAGTCGGCCGGGATCTGTTGGCTTCGTACGTGGTCGAGAAAGGCGCGGGGGCCGACTTTGGGCAATCGATCCACAAATCGGGCGGCAGCGTCGAACAGCCCCACCACAGCGTCCAGATCGCGGTCCGCGGCCGGCGCACCGTGCAATGAGGCCCGCTGCCAGCGCGCGCCGAGACCGCTTTCCTGCCACACCGCCCACAGCACGTCCTCGACGGTCGCGCCCGGCTCCGCGGCGATTCGGCGCGCCGTCGCCAGCAGCCCCGCCACCTGCAGCGCCGCGGCGGCTGCTCGGTCATCCACGGCCAGCAAGTCGCCCGGCTCGCGCAGAGCAGCCACCACGAGCGTCCCGGAACTCAGCTCGTCTCCAGCGGCGGCAGCGGCACGGCGCAGCTGCTGTCGGAGCCGCCGCATCGTCAAGGCGTCGGCCCCGCCGAGCGGTGAGGTGAGCAGGGCCACCGCGAGCGCCTCGTCGAAGTGCGACGGCCACTGCTCCGGGTCCTCCCCCTCGGGCGGGACGGCGGCGTCCAGGATGTCGAGCAGGGCCCGAGCAGCCGGCTGCTCGCTCAACGGGAGCTCATCGCTGTTGACCGCAACGGGCACCCCCGCCGAGACAAAGGCGCGGCGGAGGACCGCCAGCTGCCGTGAGGTGGAGCGGACGAGCACGGCCATCCGTGACCACGGGGTGCCTTCGCGAAGGTGCGCCTCGCGCAGTCGGTGCGCGATGTAGGCCGCCTCCTGACTTGCCGAGGTGAGAACGTGCACAGAGATCTCGCTCGCGTAGGCGCCGACCGGCGCTAGGTCCCGATGCTCCTGCCGCCGCGGCCCCGACACGTGGCTGATCACCCGTCGCGACGCATCGACCAGCCCCGCTCCGCTGCGCCGGCACACGGTCAGGGCAACCGTCGGCGCCGGTGCGCCGTCGGCTTGCCGGAAGCGCTCGGGGAAGTCGAGGATGCCTTGCGTGCTGGCGCCGCGGAAGGCATAGATGGACTGGTCGGGGTCGCCGACGACGATCAAGTCGCGACCGTCGCCGGCCAGCAGCGCGAGCAGCTCATCCTGCGCCGGGTCGCTGTCCTGGTATTCATCGACGTACACACTGCGCAGCCGTGCCCGCTCGGCGTCCACAGTCTCCGCGTCGGTGCGGAGGAGATCGATCGCCGCCCGGATCAGCTCGGCCGGGTCCATCGCCACCGAGTGGCTCGCGGCCAACGCCGTCACGTCGGCGTACTCCTGCATGAAACGGGCAGCAGCCCGCCAGTCGTCGCGGCCCCGCCGGCGTCCCCACTCGTCGAGTTGCCTTGGCGGAACTCCCCGCTCGTAGGCCCGGAGCATCAGGTCGCGCAGCTCGGAGGCGAAACCACGGGTCGTCACCGCGACGGCCAGCCGCTCCGGCCAGACCACGGACCCCTTGCCCTCGGCCTGACCGGCGAGCAGGTCCCGGATCACCGCGTCCTGCTCGGGACCGGACAGCAGCCGCGGCGGCGGGTCGCCTCGCAGCGCGGCGGCCCGGCGGAGCAGGCCGTAGGCGTAGGAATGGAATGTGCGGGCAAGCGGCTCGCGCATCGTGACGCCCACCCGCGCGGCGATGCGCATCCGCAGCTCGGCAGCCGCGCGGCGGCTGAACGTCAGGGCAAGGATCGACTCCGGATCCGCTCCCGCCTCGATCCTGGCGACCACAGCCTCGACCAGCGTGGTGGTCTTACCCGTTCCGGGCCCGGCCAGCACCCGCAGCGGGCCACGCCGGTGCTCGACCACCCGGCGCTGCGCGTCGTCCAGCACGACCGGCGCGACGACCGCGGGGGCCGGACGGACGAGGCGGTACGGCGGGGGCATGTCCGGATACAACCACGCTGCGGCGACACTTCCGCGTACCCAGTGATCACGTGACGACCGGCGGTACACCGTCCCAGCGCCCCAGCCGCATGTCGACCCGCGAGCCGCGGACTGGTGCGCCCTCCGCGCGCAGCCGGGTCAGCTGCTCGACAGCGATCTGCGGGGCCGGCGTGCCGTCCGTGCGCACCACCCGGTGCCACGGCACCGCGCCACCGCAGCGAGCCATCGCCTGAGCCACCCGCCGCGGCCCGAAAGCCCCGAGGTACTCGGCGATGTCACCGTAGGACATCACCCGCCCAGGCGGGATCCGCTCGACAAGTTCGTACACCAGTTCGTCGAAGTCCGCAGGATCGCCGTACATCGGCTCGACGCGGTCTGCTGGCACGGCTCATCGTGACACCGGCCGACCCGATTCGGCCGCCGGGGTGGTAGGCACATCACTGTGCTGGCGGCGGCGTTCTGGGGCGGGGTGGGCGGCTCCGCACTGCTGATCGGGGCCGCCCTCGGACTCATCCTGCGCCCGTCCGGCCGCGTCACGGGGTTGGTGATGGCCTTCGGCGCCGGTGTCCTCATCAGCGCGCTGGCGTTCGAGTTGACCGCGGAAGCGTTCGCCACCGGCGGTACCACGGCGACCGTAGTCGGCCTCGCCGCCGGTGCGCTGACGTTCTACCTCGGCGACACCATCCTGGACGGGCGCGGAGGCCGGGATCGCAAACGCTCCGGTGGGCAGCAACAGGGCAACGCCGCATTGGGCCTGGTACTCGGTGCCCTGCTCGACGGAATCCCGGAGTCCGCGGCCATCGGCGTAACCCTGCTGGACGGCGGGACGGTCGGGGTCGCGGTCGTCGCAGCGGTGTTCCTGTCCAACATCCCGGAGGCGATGTCGGCGGCAACCGGGCTGCGCCGGGCCGGACGCTCGGTGCGTTGGATCCTGGGCCTGTGGGCGTCGGTCGTTCTCGTGTCGGCCCTGGCCGCGGCGATCGGCTTCGGCTCTTTGGGATCAGCGAGCCCGCTGGTCATCGGGTCGATCCAGGCGTTCGCGGCGGGGGCGATCCTCACCATGCTCGCCAACACGATGATGCCCGAGGCCTTCGAGGAAGGCGGACGCACCGTCGGCCTGCTGACCTGCCTTGGGTTCGCCGCCGCCTTCTTGCTCAGTCAACTGGGCTGAGGGGCGCGAACTCGACCCGCACGCCGAGCAGTCGCACCGGGCGGGTGAGGTCGAAGCGGTCAAGGAGCGAGAGGGCCGCCCGCTGCACGTCAGCGGCGACCGTGGTCGGCTCGCGCAACGTGACGATGCGGGTCCGTGTGAAGAACGACGCGGAGCGCACCTTGACGGCCACTCGCACGATGATCCGACCGTCGGCCGCTACCGAAGCCACCAACTCCTCAGCGAGTTCGCCGAGCCGTGCATTGATCTCCGACCGTTCGGTCAGGTCGGCCGGGAACGTCGTCTCCCGGCTGCGTGAGCGCGGCACCCACGGGACATCGACGACCTCCGTGTCGCCGCCGCCTAGGGCGAGCCGGCGGTACCACGGGCCCATCGTCGGACCGAATCGAGCCGCCAGCTCAGCCGGATCGGCCGCGGCCAATTCGGCCACCGTGGACACCCCGGCCGCGGCCAGCTTCGTCGCCGTCTTGCGTCCGATCCCCCACAGCGCCTCCGTCAGCCGCTCGCCCATCACGGCCATCCAGTTGTCCTCGGCGAGGCGGTAGACGCCCGCCGGCTTCGCGAAGCCGGTGGCGAGCTTGGCCCGCTGCTTGCTGTCCCCGATGCCGACCGAGCAGGACAAGCCCGTCCTGGCCAGCACCGCACGCCGCACGTCCAGGGCCAACGCCTCCGGGTCTTCCGTGCGCGCGCCAAGGAATGCCTCGTCCCAGCCGTACACCTCGACCACGACCGGAAACTCCCGCAGGGTGGCCATCACCTCCCCGGAGGCCTCCTCGTAGGCCGCCGGATCGCTGGGCAGGAAGACCGCTTCAGGACAGCGGCGTACGGCGGCACGTAGCGGCATGCCCGAACGGACGCCGAAAGCGCGTGCTTCATATGACGCGGTGGCCACCACCATGCGCCGTTGCGTCGGGTCGCCGGAGCCACCGACCACGACTGGCCGACCGCGTAGTTCCGGCCGACGCAGTACCTCGACAGCGGCGATGAACTGATCGAGGTCGACGTGCAGGATCCAGTCCGCCATTGCCTCGATCACCCTAGCCACCGCACCACTCGGACACAGGCATAGTGAGCCGCATGAGATTCCGTACGACGGTCGAACTCGGTGGCAAGACCGCAACAGGCATGCGAGTTCCGCCGGATGTCATCGCCGGCCTGAGCGCGAGCAAGAAGCCTGCCGTGCGCATCACGATCAACGGCTACACCTACCGGACCACCGTGGCACCGCGCGGTGGAGGGTTCCTGATCCCGATCAGCGCGGAGAACCGTGTCGCCGCGGGTGTCGGCGCCGGCGACGAGGTGGACGTCGACATCGAGGTGGACGACGCACCGCGCGAGGTGACCGTGCCGGCTGACTTCACGGCGGCACTTGCCGCCGACGCGACGGCCGAGCAGTTCTTCGCCGGGCTCTCCTACAGCCAGCGGCAGTGGTTCGTCCTGGGCATCGAGGATGCCAAGACATCCGAGACCCGACAACGCCGCATCGAAAAGGCCGTCGACCGGCTGCACTCTGGTCGCGGCCAGCGCTGAGAACCGCCCCGCCGTAAGCTGCTCAGTCAATGAGCCGAGGAGCGGAGCGAGCGGTGCGCCGGAGCCGAGCATCGCAGGAGATGCCTGACAGGCCCGACGTCGTAACCGCAGCTGGGGCGTCCGTCTGCCTGCCGGGCCGTTCCGAGGAGCGGAGGCGACTCGCGCGCGCAGCGCGCCATGACAGAGCGCATGAGGCGCGTAGGCAATGAGCCGCGCCGTCGAGGAGTCCAATCGCCGACTTCTCCGCGCCCGCGACGCCATGGACCGCACCTACTCCCAGCCACTGGACATCCCCGCGCTCGCCCGGATCGCCTACGTCTCCGAGGCGCATTTCATCCGGACCTTCCGCGCAACGTTTGGTGAGACGCCGCACCGCTACCTGCAGCGCCGCCGGGTCGAACGCGCGATGTTCCTGCTGCGCGACACCGAGCGCAGCGTGACCGACGTGTGCATGGATGTCGGCTTCACCAGCCTGGGCACGTTCAGCCGTACCTTCCGGGAGATCGTCGGCGAGTCGCCGACGGCACACCGCGCCCGTGGTCCCCTGGCACCGGTCCCGACCTGCTTCGCGATGGCGTGGAGACGACCGAGCAGTTTCGGAGAAGCGGCAGCCCCGGCGGCTCGCTAGCGTCCGAATCACTCGATTCGCGAGCCACATTCACCGGAAGGACACCATCATGTTCAACTCCATCTCCCAGTCGCAGATCTTCGTTCTCGACCAGGATGAGGCCCTCGACTTCTACGTCGGCAAGCTCGGTCTGGAGGTCAACACCGACGCCGATCTGGGCTTCATGCGCTGGCTGACCGTCAACGTCCCGGGCGACCCCAGCCGTCAGGTTCTGCTGGAAAAGCCCGGCCCGCCCGCCATGGACGAGGCCACCGCCGAGCAGGTGCGCGAGCTCGTCTCCAAGGGCGCCATCGGCGGATGGCTCATCTTCCTCACGGACGACTGCCAGAAGACCTACGAGACGCTACTGGCCAAGGGCGTCGAGTTCACCCAGGAACCGACCGTGCAGCCCTATGGCATCGACTGTGGTCTGCGCGACCCGTTCGGCAACCACCTCCGGTTCGGGCAGCTGAACCCGACCTCTTGATCAACTCGGGGTTGTGGTTGCCGAGCCCGCCGTGGTGGCA
>JACCXW010000332.1 GCA_013696785.1 Geodermatophilaceae bacterium
CTCGCAGGACGACCGCGAGCCGGATCGCCTGGCTGTCGGCGTCGATGGCGGTCATCTGGATCCGGCGGGCCAGCGCCTGTGCCACCTCCTCCCGTGACCTGGGGTCGGTGTAGAGGTAGCGGTGCACGTCCGGCCGTCGCTCCCACTCGAGGACGTCCTCCAGGTCGTCGGGCGTGAACGGACGCAGCAACAGCCGTTCGGTCGACACGGGGTAGGTCGGGCGCACCACGCTCGCCATGCTAGTCGCCCGCCGCCCGGTGTCCGCGAGGTCCCGGTCAGCGATCGATGACGCCCTACACGAGGGGCGCCCGGGCGAGCATCACGTCCGGGTCGTCAGCTGTCGCCGACCGCAGCCCTGACCGCCGCGACCGCGAGCTCCGAGGCGGTCGGCTCGAACACGAGCGGCAGCGTCTCGCCGCGCCCGACGGAGCGGACGAGCGCGCCGAGCCCCGCCGCCTCCACCTCCTGCTGGAAGTCCGACAGCGGTGAGCGGAACACCGGGTAATCGTCGTAGTGCACCGGGAGCGCGAAGCGCGGCGTGAGCATCCGGAGCGCCTCCACCCCGTCCCGACCGTCCATCGTCAGCTTGATGCCCAGGATCCTCGTGCCGCCCAGATGGAGGATGGCCAGGTCGATCGGCCCGACGCGCTCGCGCGTCCGGCGCAGCGTCTCGTCGACCAGCGAATCGCCGCTGATGTAGATCCGGAGCGGGCGGGCAGCGGGGCTATCGGCGGCCGGTTGGAACTCGAGCAGGCTGCTCATGACGGATGGGAACAGCGGCGCGATGAGGCGTGCCGCATGGCGGCCCGGAAGGGCCGTCACCGTCAGTGAGCCGCCGGTCCCGCCGTCGACGTGCGTGGACTGCCAGGTCCGCAGCCCTTCCGTCGCCCGGAAGCCGCGACGGTCGAGCACCGTTGCGGCACTGGGCGGCGCCAGAAGCGGCACATCGCGGTCAAGGCCCTGCTCGGCGACCCGGTCAAAGTGATCGCCATGGAGGTGCGAGAGCACGACCGCGTCCAGTTGCGGCAATCGCTCGATATCGAGCGCGGGGTCCGTGCGGCGGCGGGACATCAGCCCGTAGCCGATCGGTACACGCTCGCCGGCGTGGATGAAGTTCGGGTCGGTGAGGATCGTCATGCCCGCGTAGCGGATGAGCACCGTGGCGGTGCCGATGAACAGAAGCGAATCCTCGGCCGGCACGTGGACGGTGTGGCTGGTCGTGGTGGAGGTGATCGTGGGCTGCATGACGGGAGAGTGACACCTCGACCGTCGCACGGATCCTCGTCGGTCGCTCCAGGATGTGACGAGTGCGTCGCGAGCCGTCCGTGAACCAGGGCTAGCATGAGTTGCATGAGCGGGGAGATGGACGGTTCGGTGCGCATCGCCTGGGAGGCCGACGGGTTCGTCGGCGTGCGCGTCGTGGCCGCCCGACGGCCGGCATCCGAGCTCGCGGAGTATGCCCGCCGGGTCGCCGACGCGGCGCTGTTCAACCGCACCACCCAGACCCTCAGGTCGGCGCTACGCCACGAGTTCGGCGGCGCCTTCGATTTCGATACCGGCGTCGGGCGGGGTGACTGGCGCGACGGCCATTTGGTGGTGACATTCCATCCGCCCCGGGGGACACCGAACCACCAGATCTGACCGCCGCCCGCGACCGACTGTCACATTCCTGCAACACTTCAGTGCGCGATGTCCACGCCGCCGCCACCCGCGGCCGGGTCACCCTGACGGCCCCCATCAACCGGACGCTCAGCGGCGCCCCCCAGCGCGCCGCGGTCGTCCCCCAGATGCCGCTCGCGATCATCGCGCCCCGCGCGTCCCACCGAAGACCTATGCGATCCCACGGAGGTCGCCGCGGTCGAGGCGGAAGATCGCCGACCGCCCCAGCGGTCCACCGTCGCTCGCGAACGGCATCGACACCAGAAAGGGAACGCTGTTGCGTGAGTCCCAGCCGGTGCGCTCAGCGCGCCGCTTCCTCTGGCGGCGCCTCGCCGCGCTGATCTTCTCCGTCACCATGCTCGGCTTCGGCAGCGCCGCGTCGCCTGCCCCAGTGGCTGCAGGCGGCAGCTGCCTCGGCTTTCAGAACTACGTGACGCCGCCCAACTTCATCTACGTCCTCCGCCAGTCGGGCCCGGCTCGCGGGCACCGTCAGAAGGTCGACATGCGGCAGTGGACCAAGCACGTCGTGGGGACCCAGATGCCGGGCTACTACCCGCGGGAGACGCTGCGGGCGCAGGCGGTGTTCGTGAAGCAGTACGGCTGGTACTACGCCATGAAGGGTCACTGGCGGGGCGGGCGCGATGTCGACGGCCTGTGCTACGACATCAAAGACGCCGGTGACGGCTGGTACATCCCCGAGCAGCGCGGTTACACCAGGTCACAGTCGGACGCCGTCGATGCGACGTGGGAC
>JACCXW010000336.1 GCA_013696785.1 Geodermatophilaceae bacterium
ATGTAGCCCTGAGCCGTGAGGTCGTCGACGATGAGCAGTTCATACTTCTCCGTCGGGCAGGCGCTCCCTGACGGCCCGTCGCCGGCGAGCGCCGGTCCGACGGGTAGCAGCGCCGCGGATGCGGCCAGTGTGGCAGTGGCGAGCGCGGGGAGCAGTCGCATCCGAACCTCCAGGACTTTCGGCCACCGGCTGGTGGCGTCGAGTCCACCTTGATCCGGATCAGCGCCCGAAAGCCATACGACGTTTGTCGTATCCTCGGCTGGCATCCTCGCCGCGGGCCGAGCACTGCTGATCAGTCCCGGCGCTCACCTTCCACGCAACGCCGGGTTTCGCCGCTACCCTGACCGCTGACCTGTCCAGGGAGATCGGCATGCGACTCGGTCAACGCGGCGCGCCGGCGGCGGTTGCCGCCCTGCTGCTTGTCGTCGTGAGCGGGGGCTGTGGCGCCGCGGGTGTGGAAGAGCGGGCGGGCACCCTGGTTTACGCCCACGGCTCGCAGTTCCCGCAGAATCTGTCCCCGTTGACCGGGGAGGGTGGCTCCTCGGCTGCTGTCGCGGCCGTCATGATCCGGCTGCTGCCGGCGCCGTTCCGCACCATGCCGGACTACACGATCGAGCCGGACGAGGATCTGCTGGCCGCGGAGCCGACGATCGAGGAGACCGCCGCCGGCCAGGTCGTGACCTACGAAGTGAATCCGGACGCGGTGTGGAACGACGGTTCGGCGATCACCGTGGACGACTTCGAGTTCACCTGGCGGTTGCAGCGATCCTCCGATCCGGCCGACGGGGGTTGCGCGTCGCTGATCAGCACGATCGGCTACGACCAGATCGAGTCGGTGCAGGCAGGCCAGGGGGACAACACCGTCGTCGTCACCTACGCCTCGCCGTTCCCGGACTGGAAGTCGCTGTTTCAGCTGTACCCGGCGCATGTCATGGACCGCGGCGACGACGCCGCCAACTGTGCGGCCACGACGCTCGGCTGGCCGATCGCGGCGGGTCTGCCGGCGGACATCTCCGGTGGCCCGTGGCAACTCGAGGCGGAGAACATCGACGTCGGCGAGCAGACGATGACGCTGACTCCGAACCCCGAGTGGTACGGCGACGGTCCGCTGCTGGAGCGGCTCGTCTACAAGACGTTAGGCACCGAGGTGCCGGGCGTGGCCGTCGCGGCACTGCGCAGCGGTGAGGTGAACCTGATCACGTCCCAGCCGCAGCCGGACCTGGTCGACGCAGTGCGCAAACTCGGGCCGGACATCACCAGTGAGGTCACGTTCGGCCTCTCCTTCCAGCACCTCGACATGAACACTGCCGACGTACACCTCGGCAAGCCGGAGGTACGCCGGGCCTTCGCGTTGGCGCTCGACCGAACGGCTCTGGTCGCGGCGACAGCCGGTGCGTTCGATGACCGCGCGCAGGTGCTGAACAACCGGTTCTACGTCAACACCCAGCCGGAGTACCGGGACAACGCACCGCCGCAGTACCACAGCCAGGACATCGCCGGGGCGCAGGTGCTGCTGGAGTCCGTCGGCTACGTGCCGGGGCCAGATGGTGTCTACACGCACCCGCAGGACGGACTGTTGCGGCTTACCATGTCGACGCTTCCGAACAATCCGCTGTTCGAGCAGACGATCGACTTGGCGTCCGCGCAGGTGGCCGAAGCCGGCTTCGCGATCACCAAGCTCATCGACCCGGACATCTTCGCCGGCGCGGACAGGCCGACGAGCCTGGAGTCGCGCGGCTTTGACATCGCACTGTTCGCCTGGACGTCGTCGCCGTACGTGTCCGGATTCGCGGAGATTTATCGGAGCGGTGGCGGCCAGAACTACGCCGGCGACTCGAATACCGAGGTCGACGCTCTGCTCGAGCGGCTCTCGACCGAGGTGGACCCCGAGGTGGCCGCCGACCTCGCCAACCGAGCCGACGCACTCCTGTGGGCGGACATGGTGACGCTTCCGCTGTACCAGAACCCGACGTTCACAGCGTGGAGCAGCGATTTCGAGGGAATCGTGCCAAACGCGACAACCGCCGGACCGCTGTGGAACTCAGACGAGTTCACGCTGTCCGGCTGAGGGGAGCAGCGAGGTCCGGTCGAGTTTGGATATGTAGGCGTTGGTTACGAGGTCTCCCGCCAGCCGTCGATCAACGGCAGCAGGTCGCTCAACCGTTGCACGACAGCATGCGGGTGTACGTCGACGGGCACCCGTTGCGCGCTCGGAATGTCGCTGTGCGGGACCAGAACCGCCCGCATGCCG
>JACCXW010000437.1 GCA_013696785.1 Geodermatophilaceae bacterium
CGCGAGGCCGGGTTGGTGTGCGCGGAGCCGACCGAGCCGGTAAGACTGGGACCCTGAGCGGCGCGGAGGCCCCATGGCTGACACAGAGATCCCTTGGAACTCTTCGGTCCAGGACAGTCCGACGGCAACTTCCAAGGAGCAGCAGGGGTGGATCCGCGAAAGGGGCCTGCGGATTGTCGTCATCTTCGAAGGCAGGGATGCCGCCGGCAAGGGGGGTGCGATCCAGCGCATCATCGACAGCCTGAACCCTCGGCACGCCCGGGTAGTCGCGCTGGGGACTCCCACCGAGCGCGAGCGGACGCAGTGGTACTTCCAGCGATTCGTCGCCCACCCTGCCCGGAGCAGGAGAGATGGTGCTGTTGACAGGTCTTGGACAACCGCGCCGGAGTCGAACGCGTTATGGGCTTCTGCACCGAGGAGGAGTATCAGGACTTTCTGCTGGCAGCTCCGGAGTTGGAAAGGATGCTTGTGCGCAGCGGCATCCAGATCGTCAAATACTGGTTCTCGGTCAGCGACGCCGAGCAGGAACGTCGCTTCCAAAAGCGCCTCGGCGATCCCGCCAAGAGCTGGAAACTGTCTCCGATGGACATCGAGTCTCGCAATCGTTGGCAGGACTACTCCAGGGCAAAGGACACGATGCTCGCTGCCACCGACACCGACCAGTCGCCCTGGTACGTCCTCGATGCGGAGGTGAAGAAGCGGGCGCGGCTCAACGTGATGCATCACCTGCTCACCGTCGGCCCCTACGAGGACCTGACCCCCGAGCCACCGACGCTGCCGGAACGCCCAGCGATGCGTGACGACGGCTACGTGCGCCCACCGAAGGACCGTCAGCGCACCATCCCGGATGTCGTGCCGACAAGCACGGCACGAGCCGGGCCAAGAAGCGCAAACCAAGGATCTGACAGGTCACGGGGAACTGGGCAGGCCGGCGTACTGCTGCCGGTGCCGGACAGCAACGGCGCCAGGGTCGGGTTCGCACCCGGCGGAGTAGCGGGTCACACGGCAATGAAGTCAGGCGGTGCGGTCGAGTTCGCCGGCAAGCTCGGCGGCCAGGGTGTCGAGGCGGTCCATCGAGATCTGCATGCCGCCTTCCATGCCTGAGGCGATGTGGCCGTCCCGGTGCTCCTGAGTGAGGTGCAAGACCGTGATGGTCATCGTCGTGACGCCGTCATGCTCTTCGAACACGACGGTGTCGACGGCCGCCGCGGCGTCGGGGTCGGCGACCGGAAGGCCTTCGAACACCTCGGTCAAGACGAGACGATGCGGTGCCTCGATCGTGCGGTACTCGCCGTGGAACCCGACGTCGTAGCCGCCGGTCTCCTTGGTGACGTAGCGCCAGCCACCGCCCTCTCGCAGGTCGATGTCGCAAACGAGCCATTCCGAGGTGTCGAAGCCCCACCAGCGCCGGACGAGCTCGGGCGTGGTGTACGCCTTGAAGACGAGGCTGGCGGGCGCGTCGAACCGGCGCGTGATGAGGATCTCGCAGTCGGACGGGAGCGTGACGGTGGCGGAGCCGTGGCGCGTGGTGGTGTTCATGGGGCTTCCTCCTGGGATGTGAGTTCGGCGAGCAGGTCGTCGAGGCGGTCGAGACGGGTGTTCCAGGTGCGCTCGAACGACCGCACCCAGTCGTGGATGGGCTTCAGCGCCGGACCGTTTACGCGGTACCAGCGGTGGCGACCATCCGCGCGGACGAGCACCAGGCCGACCGCTCGCAGGACACCCAGGTGCTTGGAGACCTGGGGCTGGCTGAGGCCGAGTCGGTCGACGAGCTCGCTGACAGTGATCTCCCCAGCGCCGATGGCGTCAAGGATCTCGCGGCGGCTCGCCTCGGCGACGGCGTTGAACGCGTCGGTCGTCGTCGGGGTGCGGGCCATGAGAGCAACATATACCCATATAGGAATGTGTCAAGGTGTCGGTCGTGATCGGACCGTGGGTACGGTGGGTGTCGTGCCCGAGGTCGCCGTCCTGACGCTCGCCGAGCTGACCACGCTGCGACTCGGCGGGCCGGTCGGACGGCTCGCCCGAGCTGATTCCGCACCGGAACTGGTTGCCGCGATCCGCGCAGCGGACGCCGGTGACGAACCGGTGCTCCTGGTCGGCGGCGGTAGCAACCTCGTCGTGGCCGACGAGGGCTGGTCCGGTGTGACCGTGCTCATCCGTACCGAGGGGATCGACGTACGCCGAGACGGTGGCGACGTGTTGCTGCGGGTGGCCGCCGGCGCCGACTGGGACTCTCTGGTAGCGCGGGCGGTGGCCGAAGGCTGGGCCGGGATCGAGTGCCTGTCTGGGATACCCGGCATGACCGGCGCGACACCCGTGCAGAACGTCGGTGCTTACGGGCAGGACGTCGCCCAGACCCTGACCGACGTCACTGTCTGGGATCGCTCAGCCGGCCGGATCGACGTACTGTCCACTGTGGACTGTGCCCTTGGCTACCGCACGAGTCGCTTCAAGCACTCGGAGCGCTTTGTCGTCCTCGATGTCGGTTTCCGGCTGCCGGTCTCCCCGCTCAGCAAGCCGATCGCGTACGCCGAACTCGCCGGCCGGCTCGATGTGCACACGGGGGCGCAGGTGCCGCTCGCCGACGTTCGGGACGCCGTTCTGGAACTGCGCAGGGGCAAGGGGATGGTGCTTGACCCAGCAGACCACGACACATGGAGCGCGGGATCGTTCTTCACCAACCCGATCCTCGACACGACAGAGCTGACGGCGTTCGAGCGGCGGCTGCCGCCGGGCTCGCCGTACCCCTCCTGGCCGGACGAGTCGGGGACGAAACTGTCCGCGGCCTGGCTGATCGAACGGTCCGGTTTCGGGAGGGGGTACGGCGACGGCCCGGTCCGGTTGTCGACGAAGCACACGCTCGCCCTAACGAATCGCGGGACGGCCCGCACCTCCGACCTCTTGACGCTGGCACGAACAGTGCGCGACAGCACCAGAACCCGGTTCGGTGTAGAACTCAGTCCAGAGCCGAAGTTCGTCAACTGCACTCTCTAGGAGGAGCACGATGTCCGCTGCCGCAGACCCGAGTGACCTGCTCGGCATCGACGAGATGCTCACCGACGAGGAACGAGCGATCCGAGAGACGGTCCGCAGCTTCGGCGAGAAGCGGGTTGCGCCGCACATCGCGGAGTGGTTCGAGGACGGCCACATCCCGAGGGAACTCGCACCGGAACTCGGCGAGCTCGGCCTGCTCGGGATGCACCTGGAGGGTTACGGCTGCGCCGGGACCAGCGCGACGGCGTACGGGCTCGCCTGCCTGGAGTTGGAGGCGGTGGACTCGGGGCTGCGCAGCATGGTCTCGGTGCAGGGGTCGCTGGCGATGTTCGCGATCTGGAGGTACGGCAGCGAGGAGCAGAAGCAGCAGTGGCTCCCGGAGATGGCGGCCGGTCGCGCGATCGGCTGTTTCGGCCTGACCGAGCCCGATTTCGGGTCGAACCCGGCCGGCATGCGGAGCAGCGCGAAGCGCGATGGTGACGACTGGATCCTCAACGGCTCCAAGATGTGGATCACGAACGGCTCGATCGCCGACGTCGCGATCGTGTGGGCGCGGGCCGAGGAGGGAATCCGGGGTTTCCTCGTGCCAGCGGGCACCGAGGGCTTCACCGCGCGCAACATCACCCGCAAGATGTCATTGCGCGCCTCGGTCACGAGCGAACTGCTGTTGGACGACGTGCGGCTGCCGGCCGACGCGATGCTCCCGGAGGCGCGGGGTATCGCCGGGCCATTGGGCTGTCTCACCGAGGCGAGGTTCGGGATCATATTCGGCTCGATGGGCGCGGCGCGGTCGTCGTACGAGTGCGCGGTCGAGTACGCCAAGACCAGGGTGCAGTTCGACCGGCCGATCGGCGGCTTCCAGCTGACCCAGGCCAAGCTCGTCAACATGGCGCTGGAACTGCACAAAGGCATCCTGCTCGCGATGCATCTCGGCCGGCGCAAGGATTCCGTCGGCCTGACCCCGGAGCAGGTGAGCATCGGCAAGCTGAACAACTGCCGGGAGGCGCTGAAGATCTGCCGCGAGGCGCGCACGGTCCTGGGGGCGAGCGGGGTGACGTTGGAGTACCCCGTGATCAGGCACATGAACAATCTGGAGTCGGTGCTGACATACGAGGGCACGTCCGAGGTGCACACCCTCGTGCTCGGTCAGGCCATCACCGGCCTCGCCGCCTTCACCTGACAGCGCCGCGACCGGCGGCGACTAGCCCTCGCGGTGGACCTTGTGCTGGGCGGCCTGCGCGAGTGGACGGACGACGAGCAGGTCCACGTTGACGTGGTGCGGCCGGGTGACCAGCCAGCCGATGCAGTCGGCGATGTCTTCGGCAACGAGCGGCTCCCGGACGCCGGCGTAGACCGCGTCTGCCTTGTCGTCGTCCCCACCGAACCGGTTCAGCGAGAATTCCTCGGTCTTGACCATCCCCGGCGCGACCACCATGACGCGGACCGGCTCACCGCACAGTTCCAGCCGCAGCGTCTCGGCCACGGCGTGGGTGCCGTGCTTCGCGGCGCTGTAACCGCCGCCGCCCTCGTAGTTCACCTGCCCCGCGGTCGACCCGACGAACACGACGTCGCCGCGCCCGCTCGCGATCAGCGCGGGCAGCAGCGCCTGCGTCATCCGCACCACGCCGAGCACGTTCACGTCGTACATCTGGGCCCAGTCCCCGACGGCGGCCGTCGCGACCGGATCCATGCCGATCGCGCCGCCGGCGTTGTTCACCAGGACCTTTACCACCGGCACGGCGGCGCAGAACGCGTCGACCGACGCCTGATCTGTGACGTCCAGTGCGTGCGCCGTCCCGCCGAGTTCTGCGGCCAGGGCCTCGATCCGGTCGGTGCGTCGGGCGCCGAGCACGACGTGGAAACCGTCCGCGGCCAGCCGGCGTGCCGTCGCCGCACCGATCCCGCTGCTCGCCCCCGTCACCACTGCCACCGGCGCGGCGCCCGTGCCGACCTCGCTCCCGTCGGCTCCGCTCGGATCGGGCTGGGAATCAGGAACGGGTGCGGTGGGGTTGGCGCTCATGAGGGTGATCCTGCCCGAGCCTCCCCGGTATCCGGAGGGGCGGGCCAAACGGGAGGTGGCGCATGGGTGCACTGAACGGCACGCGGCGACACGCCAGGCTGCCGCGGCGAGTCGCGACGCTCTCGGTACACACCAGCCCACTGGAC
>JACCXW010000023.1 GCA_013696785.1 Geodermatophilaceae bacterium
CGCTGTGCACAGCGGGTAAGCAGCGGTCATCAGCGGGGGACCATCGACGTACTGGAGGCTCAACGGTGAGCACACGATCCACGTCCACCCGCTTGGCGGTGGTGACCAGCGCCTGCTTGCTGGCCAGCCTCGTCGGCACAGCACCCGGAAATTCGGGGCCGGCCTGGACGGCTGGTTCCCCCGATGTCTCGCGTGACGCGCTGTCCGGTGCCGCGCTCAACGCGCTCGCAGCGATTGCGCAGCGGGACCGGCCGCCGTCGATCGCCGCGCCGCAGGTGGCCGGACCGGATCAGCCGGCCAGCCTGGTCAACGACCCCACGGACGACGCCACCGCTCAGGACACCCAGAGCGAGACGACGATCACGGTCGCAGGGCCCAACCTGGTCGCCGCCTTCAACGACTCCGGGTCCTTCATCGGCGGCGAGTCGCACTTCACCGGGTACTCGACATCGTCCGACGGCGGGCAGACCTGGACCGACCGGGGCCAGTTGCCTGACAGCTCCGAGGGCGACGCGGGAGACCCGGTGCTCGCCACGGACACGACGAGCGGCCGGGTCTACATGGCAACGCTGGGCTTCAACACGTTCACCAACATCCAGATGTTCCGCTCCGACGACAACGGTGCGACGTTCGGACAGCCGGTCAACGCGACGCCGGGCTTCGGCAGCACCAACGCGTTCCAGGACAAGGAATGGGTCACGGTCGACAACTACCCGGGTGCCGGCCAGGGCAACGTCTACCTCGGCTGGCGCCAGTTCGGCGGGCCGGGTGAGGGCCTGAAGTTCACCCGCTCCACCGACGGCGGGGCCACCTGGGGGCCGAACCAGGGGACGCCGATCCTGCCCGGCGACGGACAGGGCGCGTTCGTGGTGGTCTCACCTGACCACTGCGTTCACTTCTTCTACCTGTCCGACATCTTCGGCGGGAACATCATCAAGGTACGGAAGTCCTGCGACCAGGGCGTCACGTTCGGGCCGGCCGTGACCATCACCGACATCCAGGCCGGCGGCATCAACGGTGACCTCGGCCTGAAGGGTGGCCTGCGGTCCAACACGTTCCCGCAGGCCGCAGTGAACCCGGTCACCGGGACGCTGTACGTCACCTACAGCGACCTGACTGCCACCAACGGTGCCGACGTGTTCCTCAAGTCGTCCACCGACGGCGGGGCCACCTGGAGCGCGCCCGTCCGCATCAACCGTGACGGCACCGACAACGACCAGTTCTTCCCGACCGTCGGGATAACCACGACCGGCCGGGCGCTGATGGTCGGGTGGTACGACCGTCGCAGGGACGCCGCGAACTTCGACCTCGCGCGGTGGAGCAGGGTGGCGGCGATCAACGCGAGGACGGGTGCCCTCACCTTCAGCTCGAACTTCCAGCTCGGCCCGAGCTTCCCGGTAGTGATCGGGCAGGACCCGGTGATCAACACGGTGTACATGGGTGACTACGATCAGATCGCCGCCGATGCGAACAACTTCTACTCCACCTGGGCCGACAACAGCCTGTCGAACGCCTTCCACGCCAACCAGCCGGACGTCCGCTTCGGGCGGGTGTTCCGGGACGGCACCATTCTCATCGGCGGCCTGTAACCGCCTGAGTACGTCCGCTGCGTCTGACAGCGGCAACGAGCCCGTCGAGCCACCTTGCGTGTCGCTCGGCGGGCTCGCCGCCGGCCGGAGATAGCGTGTCGAACGTCTGTTCGGTGCGCCGTGGTCGGGGTGCGCTGTCATTGGGTGTGCTGTCACGAGGTGCAGGTCGTCGGGAGTGCGGATGCGGGTGTTGGGAGTCGACCCGGGCTTGACCCGGTGCGGCTTCGGCGTCGTTGAGGGCCGCGCAGGTCGGGCCCTGGTAGAACTCGGTCACGGCGTCATCCGAAGCGCTGCCGGCGAGGACGTGGGAGCGCGGTTGGCTGCGCTGGCTGCCGGACTCGGCCTGGCGATTGCGAAGTACCGTCCCGAGGTCGTCGCCGTGGAACGGGTCTTCAGCCAGCACAACGTTCGTACCGTGATGGGTACGGCGCAGGCGGCCGGCGTGGCGATCCTCGTCGCCACCACCGCAGGGCTGCCCGTCGTACTGCACACGCCGAGCGAGGTGAAGGCCGCGGTCACCGGGTCGGGTCGGGCGGACAAGGCGCAGGTGACCGTCATGGTCACGCGGCTGTTGAACCTTTCGGTGGCACCGTCGCCGGCGGACGCCGCGGACGCTCTCGCCCTGGCCATCTGCCACATCTGGCGCGGCGCCGCGCAGGCGCGACTCGACCGGGCACTGTCGGCCAGCCGGGGTGCCTCGTGATCGCAGCGGTACGGGGTCCTGTCCTCGCGCTGGGACCGGACAGTGCGGTCATCGAGTTGGGCGGGCTGGCCTTGGCGGTGCAGTGCAGCCCCGGGACCCTGGCCCGGCTGCGGATCGGTGAGACGGGGCGGCTGTCCACCTCGCTCGTCGTCCGCGAGGACTCCCTCACCCTGTACGGCTTCGCAGACGATGACGAGCGGGGGTTGTTCGAGTTGTTGCAGACCGCCAACGGGGTCGGTCCCAGGCTGGCGCAGGCGATGCTCGCGATCCATCCGCCGCGAGAGATCCGCCGGGCCGTGATCACCGCGGACGTCGCCGCGCTCACGCGAGTTCCCGGCGTCGGCAAGAAGGGCGCGGAGAAGCTGATCGTCGACCTGCGGGACCGGATCGGCTCGCTCAGCGACGACGTACCGGGGGCGGCACCCGGTGCTCTGACCCCCTCGGCCCCCTGGCGAGATCAGCTGAGGCTGGCCCTGGTGGGGCTCGGGTGGACCACCAAGGAGGCTGACGACGCGCTCACCGCGGTCGAGCCCGAGGCGACGGCGGACGCCGAAGGCAGCGTCGAGTTGGCTGTGCTGTTGCGCAGCGCCCTGCGGCTGCTGGGCAACCGTTGAACCCCGACGGAGCCGGTCCGGCGCGGGCGGAACACGACATCGACAGCCGGATCGACGCCGACGCGCTGGTATCGCCGTACGCCGACATCGACGACCGGGAGGTCGAGTCGTCGCTGCGTCCCCGCCGGCTGGTCGACTTCGTCGGCCAGGTGCGGGTGCGTGAGCAGTTGGAGCTGGTGCTGGAGAGCGCCCGGCGGCGGGGGAGCCCGCCGGATCACGTCCTCCTCTCCGGGCCACCCGGATTGGGCAAGACCAGTCTGGCGCTGATCATCGCCGCCGAGCTCGGGGCTGCCATCCGCGTCACGAGCGGGCCGGCAATCGAGCGCGCCGGTGACCTCGCGGCCATGTTGTCCTCCCTCACTGCCGGCGACGTGCTGTTCATCGACGAGATCCATCGCATCGCCCGCCCTGCCGAGGAACTGCTCTATGTCGCGATGGAGGACTTCCGCGTCGACGTCGTCGTCGGGAAGGGACACGGCGCGACGGCGATCCCGCTCGAAGTCGCCCCCTTCACATTGGTGGGGGCCACCACCCGGTCAGGTCTGTTGACCGGGCCGTTGCGGGACCGGTTCGGGTTCGTCGCGCACATGGACTTCTACAGCGCGACCGAGCTGGAGCAGGTGCTCCGGCGAAGCGCAGATCTGCTCGGCGTCGCGTTGCAGGCCGACGGCGGCCGCGAGATCGCCGGGCGCTCGCGTGGCACACCCCGGATCGCCAACCGGCTGTTGCGGCGGGTGCGCGACTTCGCCGAGGTCCGCGCGGACGGCGTGGTAACGCATGACGTCGCCCGAGCCGCACTCGCGGTGTACGACGTGGACGAACTCGGGCTGGACCGGCTGGACCGCTCCGTCCTGGACGCGCTGATCCGTCGATTCGCCGGCGGTCCGGTCGGTGTGTCCACGATCGCCGTCGCCGTCGGCGAGGAAGTGCAGACGGTGGAGGAAGTGGCCGAGCCGTTCCTCGTCCGAGCGGGATTGCTGGCGCGTACGCCGCGCGGCCGGGTCGCCACCGCAGCCGCCTGGGAGCATCTCGGGCTGCGGGCGCCGGCCGGTCTCGGGGTCGCGCTGTACGGCGACGTCAGCCGGACGATGTCCGGGCGGTTCGCCGACCGCACGCTCTTCGACACGGAGTAGTCGCTCGCGCACCGAGCGGGGACAGCTGTAGAGCAGCGTCTAGACTCGCCCGCGGCCTCTGTGCGCACAGCGGTGAACGACGTCTGGAAAGGGTGTTCCGTGGAGCAGCTGTTGCCCGTACTGCTCATCGTGCTGGCCTTCGTGCTGCTCTTCATCCTCCCTGCTCGTCAGCGCAAGAAGCTGGCCGAACGGCAGCGCGTGATGCAACAGGCCCTGCAGATGGGCACTCCGGTCATGCTCACCTGCGGTCTGTACGGCACGGTGGCGGGACTGCAGGAAACCAGTCTGGACGTGGAGATCGCCGCCGGGACGGTGGTGCGTTTCGCCCGGGCCGCCGTACTCGAGGTTCGAACTGCGGACGCTCCCACTGACGGGGGCGGCGTCGATCTGGACAAGCGGGCTGACGGCGCATCTGACGGTTGATTGAACAGGTTCCCGCGCTCGCGGGGATACTGGCGTGGGCACCGTCGCTCGAGCGGCGCGGTGCGGAAACCCCGGACGACCGAGGAGAGACGTTTCGTGGCAGCACCGCCCGGCCAGCTGCGGACAGGGCGGTATTTCGCCGCGCTGCTCGCAACGTTCGCCGTTCTTTACGCCCTGGTCTTCCTCGTCGGCTCGGAAAACACCCCGCGACTGGGTCTGGATCTGATCGGCGGGACGACGGTCACCCTGCAGGCAGAGACCGCGGACGGTCAGCCGCCAACGGCGGAAAGCCTCGAGCTGGCTCGCCAGATCATCGAACGCCGGGTGAACGGTCTCGGTGTGGCTGAGGCGGAGGTGGTCACCGAGGGCGACACCAACATCGTCATCTCGGTGCCCGGCGACGATGGCGAGCAGGCTAAACAACTCGGTCAGACCGCGCAGCTGCGGCTACGACCGCTCGTGACCCAACCGCTTCCGGCTGGTCAAGTCCCGACCACCGAGACCGCCGTGCCGACGGGATCAGGAGTACCTACGGGCAGCGCGGCTCCTACCGGCACCGGTGCGAGCGCCGGCCCGGGCACCTCGACCGAATCCGCAGCCAGTTTCGCCCCGGGTGACCCGACGACGACCGACACGTCGGCGCCCGGTTCTGCGGCGCCCGGTTCTTCGGCGCCTGGTACGTCGGCGCCGGCCACGACGGGTGCGCCGGGGTCCGGAGGCGGCGGCGTTCCGACCACGCTGGAGGAGGCCCAGGCGCAGCTGGGGACGCTGGACTGCTCGCGCCAGGAGGTCGGCGCGCCACCGGAGCAGCCGGAGTCCTACGTCGCCGCCTGCAGCACCGACGGGTCGACCAAGTACCTGCTCGCGCCGGCGATCATCGAAGGCACGAACGTGGACGACGCCAACGCGACATTCGATACGCAGGGCCTGCAGGGCTGGATCGTCCTGCTCGACTTCGACGGTGGCGCGCAGTCCACTTGGGCGCAGTACACCTCGGAGCACAACGTCACGGTGACGCCGAGCGACCCGGCGAATCTCGTCGCATTCACCTTGGACGGGCAGGTCATCTCGGCGCCAGAGATCCAGGGCACGATCCAAGGCCAGACCAGCATCACCGGCAGCTTCAGCGAAGACACCGCCCGCGATCTGGCGAACTCGCTGAAGTACGGATCGCTGCCGCTGACGTTCTCACAGGGAAACGCCGAAACGGTGTCCGCCGAGCTGGGGATCGAGCAGCTGCGGGCTGGACTGATTGCCGGCGGCATCGGGGTCGTGTTGGTGTTCGTCTACACGATGCTCTACTACCGTCTGCTCGGGCTTGTCACGATTGCGAGCCTGCTCCTGTCCGGAGCGCTGGTGTACGCCGTTCTCGTCATCTTGGGCAGGCAGATCGGCTTCACGTTGACGCTGGCCGGAATCGCCGGCTTCATTGTCGCCATCGGGATCACGGCGGACTCGTTCGTCGTCTTCTTCGAACGACTGAAAGACGAGGTCCAGGAAGGCCGCTCCATGCGCTCGGCGGTACCGAGGGCGTGGGTGCGGGCTCGGCGCACCATCCTGTCCGCTGACGCCGTGAGCTTCCTCGCCGCCGCGATCCTGTACTTCCTGGCCATCGGCGCGGTGAAGGGCTTCGCCTTCACCCTGGGCCTGTCCACCCTCCTCGACCTCGTCATCGTGTTCCTGTTCACGCACCCGCTGGTCAGCGTGCTGGCGCGGAAGAAGGGCTTCAGTTCACCGCGATTCTCCGGGCTCGGCCAGCTGACGGCGGCCGCACCGGTGGAGGAGCCCACGTCCGGTGCCCGGGAACGTGCGGCGGCGCGCCGCCGAGCAAGTGCCACCGCGAGCACTGGAAACGAGGCCTGACATGGCGAGTATTCAGACCCGGCTGTATCGCGGCGAGCTCGGCTACGACTTCATCGGCCGGCGCCGGCTGTGGTACATCGCGTCTGCGGTCTTCATGGCGGTCTGCCTGATCTCCATGATCTTTCGGGGCTTCAACTACGGCATCGAGTTCGAAGGCGGCAACTCCTTCCAGTTCCCGGGCACCGAGCAGCAACTCGAGCAGGCCGAAGCCGCTGTAACGGACAGCGGCGTGGAGGTCGCCAGCGCGCAGGTGGTCGGACAGGACGCGATCCTGCTGCGTACGGCGGAGATCTCCAACGAGACCGCGGCAGAGGTGTCCGGCGCCATCGCGGACACGCTCGGTATAAACGTGTCGGATATCAGCAATTCCGCCGTGAGCGCCCAATGGGGCGGTGACATCACCAACAAGGCGTTGCAGGCCCTTGCCGTCTTCCTCGTCGCGGTGGTCATCTTCATCGCCATCCGCTTTCAACCCAAGATGGCAGTGGCGGCTCTCGCCGCACTCGTCAACGACCTCATAGTCGCCGCCGGCGTCTACTCCCTGGTCGGCTTCGAGGTCACCCCGTCCACCGTCATCGGCCTTCTGACCATCCTTGGTTTCTCGTTGTACGACACCGTGGTCGTCTTCGACAAGGTCGACGAGAACACCCGGGGCATCCTGGGTGGGTCACGGACGACGTATTCCGAAGCGGCCAATCTCGCCGTCAACCAGACGCTGATGCGCTCTATCAACACGTCTCTGATCGCGCTGCTCCCGGTCGCCGGTCTGCTCTTCGTCGGCGCCGGGCTGCTCGGAGCCGGCACGCTCAAGGATCTCGCCCTGGTGCTGTTCGTGGGGCTGGCGACCGGCGCGTACTCCTCGATCTTCTTGGCCACGCCGATCCTCTGCGACCTCAAGGAGCGCGAGCCGGCCTACGTCGCGCTCCGCAAGCGGGTCGAGGCCCGCAAGGCGTCAGGTCGTGGGGCCGATGCGGAGCCGGCGCGTCCGGTGCGGCCGGCCCGGCGGCAGGGCAAGACCGCCATCAAACAGGCGCCGGCCAAGAAGGCCCCGCCCGGCAAGCAGACACCGGCCAGGAAAGCCGCCGCGGCCAAGCAGGCGTCGGCCAAGAAGGCTGCCGCTGCCAGGCAGCCGCCCGCTAAGGCGGCACCGGCTGTGAAGGCAGCACCAGCTGCGAAGGCGGCACCGGCTGTGAAGGCAGCACCGGGAAAGGTGGTTCCCACCACGAAAACGGCCGCGGGCGAGCCCTCGCTCGCGAAGCCAACCGGCGCGGCGGCCGAGGCCGTACCACGCGCTGCGGTAACGGCAGCCGGTGCGACGGCCGCGCCGTTGTTCAGAAGCGGGCGGTCCGCCGCCGATGGCCGGGCGCGAGACAAGGCCGATGACGAGTCGGCACTGCGGCCGTCGGCGCGGCGAGTCCGTCCGGCGTTGCTTCGGCGTGGCCGGGGGACCGCGATCGACGACACCGCCAAGGACGCTGGCGATGTGACCGGTGACGACACCGTCGATGACACGATCGACGACACTGTCGATGGCGTGACCGTCGTGGATTCAGACACCGAGACGGACAGCGAGACCGACGCCGACTATGTGGACGATGCGGACGAGGTCGACGATGTCGACGAGGGGGAGGACGCGGCCGGCGACGCCGAGTCGCAGGCCGCCCGCACACCCGCCGCCAGGGCGGCGGCCGCGGGCAAGACGGGACAACGGGCCCGAACGGGACGCCCGGCCGGCAAGTCCAACCCACGGCGCGGGCGACCCTCGGGCAAGCGCAAGCGGTGAACCCCGCCGGCCCGGCCGGTGATGAGCTTGCCGAGCGGCTGATGCGGCTGGTCCGGGACGTGCCGGACTTCCCGCTGCCTGGTGTGCTGTTCAAGGACATCATGCCGCTGCTCGCCGATGGGCCGACCCTGGCCGCGGTCGTGGATCACATCGTCGGAGCGCACCGGGCAGCCGACTTCCACGTCGTCGCCGGAATCGAGGCGCGTGGATTCCTGCTCGCCGGCCCGATCGCCTACGCCGCCGGGTGCGGCGTCGTGGCCATCCGGAAGGCGGGCAAGCTGCCAGGGCGCGTTCTGTCGACGTCGTACCAGCTCGAGTACGGCGAAGGAGTTCTCGAACTGCAGCGGGCCGCCCTTGCGCCCGGCCAGCGGGTTCTCCTCGTCGACGATGTGCTTGCAACGGGCGGCACGATGGCCGCCGCACTCGCGCTGATCGCATCGGCCGGCGCCGTCGTCGCGGGTGTCGCGGTACTGATCGAGCTGATCGACCTGGCCGGCCGCGAGCGGCTGCCCATGGACGTCGCGGCACTTCTGTCGGTCTAGGCCCGGCCGCCTGCCTGCGGCGTCCTACACTCACAGGTGATCACACCGACCGAGGAGGCGCGCTGAACTCGCCGACGCCAGCCCGCAGCCGGTCGCTCTTCCCGGCCACTGCGGATACGCCGCAACCGACGGGCCCGCAGGAACAAGGCATCGATCCGCCACCGGCAGCGCACGCTGCAGTGATCGCACCGGCCGAGCATCCCTCCGAGACTGCGCCGGTACCGCTGCCGCCCGTGGCTTCGGATGCCCAGCTGCGACCCGTCCCGGCTGACACCGACGTTGCCGGCGACAACGCGGGGCCGGTGGACCTTGCCGCCCCGTCCACGTCTGCACCGGGGGATGCTCCGCTGCGCCGCCGACGGGTGCGCGAGCGGATCGCACGCCGGATGATTCCTGGCCAGCGCAGTGCCGGGCCGAGCATCAAGCCGGCGCTGCAGCCAGTGGTCGCCATCCTGCGGGCGGTACATCCCAAGGCAGATCTGCAGATCCTGCAGCGCGCCTACGACGTGGCAGAGGAGAAGCACCGCGGCCAGCTGCGCAAGAGCGGCGACCCGTACATCACGCACCCGGTCGCGGTGTCGCGGATCCTGGCAGAGCTCGGCATGGACGTCACCACCCTGGTCGCGAGCCTGCTGCACGACACCGTCGAGGACACCGGGTACACGACGCAGGAGATCAGCGCCGAGTTCGGCGCCGAGGTCGCCCACCTCGTGGACGGGGTCACCAAGCTGGACCGGGTGCACTACGGCGACGCCGCGCAGGCCGAGACGATCCGCAAGATGATCGTCGCGATGGCGCGCGACCCACGCGTTCTCGTCATCAAGTTGGCCGATCGGCTGCACAACATGCGGACCCTGCGGTTCCTGTCGCCGGCCAAGCAGGAGTCCAAGGCCCGGGAGACGCTGGAGGTTCTTGCGCCCCTGGCGCACCGGCTCGGCATGAACACGGTCAAGTGGGAGTTGGAGGATCTCGCGTTCGAGACGCTGTACCCCAAGCGCTACGAGGAGATCGTGCGGCTCGTCGCCGACCGGGCGCCCTCCCGTGACACCTACCTCGCCGAGGTGGCCGGCCGCGTGCGCGCCGAGTTGAAGAACGCGAGGATCAACTCGACGGTGACCGGCCGGCCGAAGCACTACTACTCGATCTACCAGAAGATGATCGTGCGGGGCCGCGACTTCGCCGACATCTACGACCTCGTCGGCGTACGGGTGACCGTCGAAACCCTGCAGGACTGCTATGCCGCGCTGGGGATCATGCACGCCAACTGGCAGCCGGTCCCGGGGCGCTTCAAGGACTTCATCGCCACGCCGAAGTTCAACATGTACCAGTCGCTGCACACCACCGTGATCGGGCCGGACGGCAAGCCCGTCGAACTGCAGATCCGGACGCAGGACATGCACCGGACGGCGGAGTACGGCATCGCGGCGCACTGGAAGTACAAGGAGACGAAGGAAGGCGTCCCCACGCTGAGCCAGGACGAGATGCTGTGGCTACGCCAGCTGCTGGACTGGCAACGGGAAACCGCGTCGCCTGGGGAGTTCCTGGAGTCACTGCGCTACGACCTCGGCCCGCGCGAGGTTTTCGTGTTCACCCCCAAGGGCGACGTGATCAGCCTGCCTGGATCCTCGACTCCGATCGACTTCGCGTACGCCGTCCACACTGAAGTCGGACATCGCTGCATCGGCGCTCGGGTCAACGGCAGCCTCGTGGCGCTGGAGAGCAAGCTGACCAACGGCGACGTCGTCGATATCTTCACGTCGAAATCGCCCAACGCAGCCCCGTCGCGCGACTGGCTCGGTTTCGTCGCGAGTTCCCGCGCCCGCACGAAGATCCGGCAGTGGTTCGCGAAGGAACGCCGCGAGGACGCCATCGAGGCGGGCAAGGACGCCATCTCCAAGACAATGCGCAAGCAGGGCCTGCCGCTGCAACGGCTGTTCGGCGGCGACTCGTTGGCCACCCTGGCCCGCGATCTGCGCTTCCCCGACGTCTCCGCCCTGTACGCCGCCGTGGGCGAGCATCAGGTCTCGGCGCAGTCCGTCGTACACAAGCTGGTGACATCCCTCGGCGGCACCGAGGGCGCGGTCGAGGACATTGCCGAGACGGCGGTGCCTACCCGGGACAAGCGGCGCCGGCCGGCCGGTGACCCTGGTGTGGTGGTGCGCGGCGCATCGGACATCTGGGTGAAGCTCGCCAAGTGCTGTACGCCGGTCCCGGGCGACGAGATCATTGGCTTCGTGACCCGCGGCGGCGGGGTGTCCGTGCACCGGCAGGACTGTACGAACGCCGGTGCGTTGCAGTCCGAGCCGGACCGGTTGATCGAGGTCGACTGGGAGCCTTCCTCGGGCTCGGTGTTCCTCGTCGCCATCCAGGTCGAGGCGCTGGACCGGCACCGGCTGCTGTCGGACATCACCCGTGCGTTGTCCGACGAGAGCGTCAACATCTTGTCGGCCTCGGTGCAGACGACCCGCGACCGGGTGGCGGTCAGCCGCTTCACGTTCGAACTGGGCGACCCCAAGCACCTCGGGCACCTGCTGCGCCAGGTCCGCACCGTCGAGGGCGTCTACGACGTGTACCGGGTCTCCGGCTCCTGACGTCGCTACGCGACGGGTGTCATCGTCGCTACGCGACAGGTGTCATCGTCGTGATCGTGATGGGCAGATTCGGTGCTCCGCCACCGGGGCTCGGCTCGAACGAGCCGTCGTTGCCGGCCGCCGCCACGGCCTCCACGACCTCGATGCCGGCCGTGACCGTGCCGACGACGCTGTACTCGGGGGGCAGATCGGTGTCCTGGAACATGATGAAGAACTGGCTGCTGGTCGTGTCCGGCGCACCGCTGTTCGCCATCGCGATGACACCCTTGGCGTAGGGCGCCTCACCGGCGGGAGCCTCCTGGGCATAGGCGTATCCGGGGCCGCCGCTGCCGGTGCCGCTGGGGTCGCCGCATTGCAGAACGCCGAACGTCTCGGCGTTGACGAGGCGGTGACACGGACTGGCGTCGTAGAAGCCTTGGCTTGCCAGGTACTCCATGCTCTGAACCGCACACGGAGCACTGGCCCGGTCGAGGGTGAAGGTCATGTCGCCCTGATCGGTCGTGACTGCGAGGTCGACGGTCCCGATCGTCTCCGCGGGCGTTGGTGGGACACCGACGTCGGTGACGTTCGGAGCGGCCGGATCACCCGGGATGAACGTGCACGCGCCGGGCTCTACGGGAGTGGTCTCGCTCGGGGCGGTCGGGGTTGCAGACGGGTCCGCCGACGGGTCGGCCGGGTCATCGCCGCTGAGGCTGACGATGAGGAAGATCCCACCAAGGACGACCAGCACGGACAAGGCGGCGGCCAGGACGATGTTGCGCTGACGCCGTTTGCGGGTCAGCTCCGCGCGACGTTCGAGCTGTCGCTGCAGGTGCCGCTGCGCGGCTTGCCGCTTCTGCTTGCTGGTCGGCACTGCTCTCCTCCTGCTGGGGTCATCCGTCGGCGCTTCCGTGTTCGAGCGCGAGAGGACTGAACCCGGCGCCCGTGCGGACCGGGTCGCCAGCGTACGGGATGCGTTGTGAACTCCGGATGAGCACAGAGCCGACCGGGTGAACTGCGGCGACCCCAGGGTCGAGGCCTCGGTAGCCTGGACAGGTCCCCCCTCCTTCTTGTCATGAGGTGTCGCTCCGTGCTGGTCACCGGGTTCCCCGCCGGCGTCTTCGGCACCAACTGCTACGTCGTCGCCCCGGGCGAGGGGCAGGAGTGCATCGTCATCGATCCCGGCCAGGATGCGTCCGGGCCGTTGACCGACGTGCTCGCTGAGCACCGGCTCAAGCCGGTCGCCGTGGTCCTCACGCACGGGCACCTCGACCACGTGTGGTCCGTCGTACCGGTCTGCGACGGCTACGACATTCCCGCCTACATCCACCCCGACGATCGCGCCATGCTCGCCGATCCGATGTCCTGGCACGGCGAGCAGATCGGGGCGATGATCCGCGGACTGACCTTCGCCGAACCCTCGGAGGTGGCTGAGCTGACCGATGGGGCGGAACTGTCCCTGGCCGGTGTGACATTGACCGTCCGGCACGCCCCGGGACACACCCGCGGTTCGGTCGTCTTCGAACTGCAGCACCCGGAGGCGCCGCTGTTGCTGTCCGGAGATCTGCTGTTCGCGGGCTCGATCGGGCGCACCGACCTGCGCGGCGGCTCGTACGAGCAGATCCTCGAATCGCTGGCGCGGATTTGCCTGCCGCTCGCCGACGAGACCGTCGTGCTGTCCGGCCACGGCCCGCAGACGACGATCGGCCGCGAGCGGGCCGGCAACCCCTATCTGCGTGAGGCTGTCGCGCTCGCCCCGCCGCGGAGGGGCTTGTGAGTTTCACGGCCCCCAAGGGCAGCTACGACATTCTGCCGCCGGACTCCTCGACGTTCCTCGCCGTACGCGACGCGCTCAGCCGGCCCGCGAGGCTTGCCGGCTACGAGTACATCGAGACGCCGATCTTCGAGGACACCGGCTTGTTCGCGCGCGGGGTCGGTGAGTCCACGGAGGTGGTCAGCAAAGAGATGTACACGTTCGACGACAAGGGCGGGCGCTCCTTGACGCTGCGCCCCGAGGGCACCGCCGGTGTGATGCGGGCGGTCATCGAGCACAAGCTGTACGCCGGGCAGCTGCCGGTCAAACTCTGGTACGCCGGGCCCAACTTCCGCTACGAGCGGCCGCAGGCCGGCCGCTACCGGCACTTCACCCAGGTCGGCGCGGAAGCAGTCGGCGTGGACGACCCGATGCTGGACGCCGAAGTGGTCGCGCTCGCCTGGGACGGGTACCGGACCCTGGGCCTGCGGGGTTTCCGGCTGCTGCTGACATCGCTCGGGGACGAGACGTGCCGGCCGCCGTACCGGGCCTTGTTGCAGTCCTTCCTCAGCAACCTGGACCTCGACGCCGACACCCGCCGACGGGCCGAGATCAACCCGCTGCGTGTTCTCGACGACAAACGCCCGCAGGTCCGGGCGCAACTCGACGGGGCGCCCGTCATGGTCGATCACCTCTGCAGCGAATGCGCCGAGCACTATGACGGCGTGCGGACCGGGCTCGCCGCGATCGGCGTGGAGTGGGAGGAGACCCCGCAGCTCGTCCGAGGCCTGGACTACTACATGCGTACGACGTTCGAGTTCGTCCACAGTGGACTCGGAGCGCAGTCCGCGATCGGTGGCGGCGGTCGCTACGACGGGCTGTCCGCGGCCATCGGCGGCCCGGATCTGACCGGAATCGGCTGGGCGCTCGGCGTCGACCGGACCCTGCTGGCGCTGCGGGCAGAAGGCGTGGCGGTCCCCGCTGGACCCCGTGTCCAGGTGTACGGCGTACCGCTGGGAACCACTGCCGCCGCAAGGCTCTTTGCACTGACCGCCGCGCTGCGCGCCGCGGGCGTGCCCGCCGACATGGCGTACGGCAGCCGCGGGCTCAAAGGCGCGATGAAGGCCGCCGACCGCTCCGGCGCGGCGTACGCCGTCGTCCTCGGCGATCGAGACATCGAGGCAGGCACGGCCCAACTCAAGGATCTTCGAAGCGGCGATCAGGTCGCCGTACCGCTCGATGCTCTGATCGCAACGATTCAGGAGAAGCTCACGTGATCCGCACACATACCGCCGGCTCGCTCGACCCGCGGCTGGCCGGCCAGTCCGTCACGCTCGCCGGGTGGGTGGCCCGCCGCCGCGACCACGGCGGGGTCATCTTCATCGATCTGCGCGACGCCTCCGGACTCGCCCAGGTGGTGTTCCGCGAAGGCGCCATGGCGGAGGCGGCGCACCGGCTGCGGTCGGAGTTCTGCGTCCGCGTGACGGGCATGGTGGAGCGGCGTCCCGCGGGCAACGAGAACACCGACCTGCCCTCGGGCGAGGTCGAGGTGACCGCGCTCGAACTCGAGGTTCTGTCGGAGTCGGCGCCGTTGCCGTTCCCGGTCGAGGGCGCCGGGTCGGCAGAGGTGGGGGAGGACGCGCGGCTGCACCACCGCTACCTCGACCTGCGGCGAGCCGAGCCCGCCCGGATCCTGCGGATGCGCAGCCGGGTCAACGCAGTCGCCCGACAGGTCATGCTCGAACGCGACTTCGTCGAGGTGGAGACACCGACGCTGACCCGCTCGACGCCTGAGGGTGCCCGCGATTTCCTGGTACCAGTGCGGCTGCAGCCGGGCAGCTGGTACGCCCTGCCGCAGTCCCCGCAGCTGTTCAAGCAGCTGCTGATGGTCGCGGGTTTCGAGCGGTACTTCCAGATCGCCCGCTGCTACCGGGACGAGGACTTCCGCGCGGACCGGCAGCCGGAATTCACCCAACTGGACATCGAAATGTCCTTTGTGGACCAGGACGACGTGATCGAGGTGGGGGAAGCAGTCGTCGCCTCGCTGTGGCGCGACCTGCTCGACGTCGAGGTCACGTTGCCGATCCCGCGGATGACGTACGCCGAGGCGATGCGCCGCTACGGCTCCGACCGGCCCGACCTTCGACTGTCGCTGGAGCTGGTCGATCTGACGGCGTACTTCGCCGGCACCGAATTCCGGGTCTTCCAGGCCGAGCATGTCGGCGCGGTCGTGATGCCGGGCGGGGCCGGACAGCCGCGGAAGGTGCTCGACGGCTGGCAGGACTGGGCCCGCAGCCGCGGCGCCAAGGGCCTGGCCTACGTGCTGATCGACGAGAACGGCGAGTTGCGGGGCCCGGTAGCGAAGAACCTGTCACCGGAACACCTGGCCGGTTTGGCGGAAGTGGCCGGTGCGCAGCGCGGCGACTGCATCTTCTTCGCCGCCGACACCCGACGGAACGCGCTCGCCCTGCTCGGAGCGACTCGCTTGGAGGTCGGGCGGCGGTGCGACCTGATCGACTACGACGCATGGCGATTCGTCTGGGTCGTCGACATGCCGATGTTCGAGCCCACCGACGCCGACTCCGGCGCGGCCAGCGGCTGGACCGCGGTGCACCACCCGTTCACCGGCCCGACCCGGGAGTGGACGGACCGGTTCGACAGCGAGCCGGGTGAGGCGCTGGCCTACGCCTACGACATCGTCTGCAACGGCAGCGAGATCGGCGGCGGTTCCATCCGGATCCACCGCGCCGATGTACAGCAGCGGCTCTTCGACGTGATCGGTCTGAGCGAGGAGCAGGCGAAGGAGCAGTTCGGCTTCCTGCTCGAGGCGTTCAGCTACGGCCCGCCGCCGCACGGCGGCATCGCGTTCGGCTGGGACCGGATCTGTGCCCTGCTGGCCGGCACCGACTCGATCCGCGACGTCATCGCCTTTCCGAAGACCGGCGGCGGTTTCGACCCGCTGACCGGTGCGCCGGCGCCGATCACAGCGGCACAGCGCAAAGAGGCCGGCATCGACGCCGTACCGGCCGCCCCCGCACCCCGCTCACCCTGATTTCGAGGAGGGGCGGCGGGTACCGTCGCCGGGTGCCCATCCCGGTGAGAACGCTGCTCGGTCCCGGCCCCTCCAACCCCTATCCGGAGGCGACCGAGGCGCTGGCCCGCCCGCTGCTGGGGCACCTGGATCCGGAGTTCCTGCACATCCTGGACGAGACGTGCCACCGGCTGCGTGAGGTCTTCGGTACGGCGAACGCGCGGACGTTGCCGCTGTCGGGCACCGGCTCGGCCGGGATGGAGGCCGCGTTCGTCAACACCCTGGATCCGGGCGACGTCGTCGTGGTAGCAGTCAACGGACTGTTCGGTGAGCGGATGGTCGACATCGCCGGCCGCTGCGGTGCCGAGGTTGTCCGGGTCGACACGCCGTGGGGCCGGCCGGTGGATGCCGAGCAGGTTCTCGCCGCGCACCCGGCGCCGAAGCTCATCGCGGTGGTGCACGCGGAGACGTCGACCGGCGTCATCAGCGACGTGTCCGGCATTGGAGCGGGCAAGGGCGAGGCCCTGCTACTCGTCGACTGCGTGACCTCGCTCGGCGGCATCGAGCTGCCGATCGACGACTGGGGTGTCGACCTCGCCTACTCAGGCAGCCAGAAGTGCCTCGGCGTCGCGCCGGGGCTGGCGCCGTTCACGATGAACGAGCGTGCCTGGGCGCGGCGGGTATTGGCGCCGCGGTCGTGGTACCTCGACCTGGGCATGCTCGGCGCCTATCTCGGCGAGGGTCGCAAGTACCACCACACCGCCCCGGTGGCGATGATCGCCTCCCTGCACGCAGGCCTCGGCCGGGTACTGGACGAGGGGCTGCCCGCCGTACGGGCCCGGCATCAGGCCTCCGGCGAGGCACTGCAGCGCGGCCTGCAGGAGATGGGGCTGGAGTTGTTCGCCTCCGAGGGCTCCCGGCTGCCCCAGCTCACCACCGTCTGCGTGCCCGACGGCGCCGATGCCCACGCCGTACGCCGGCAGCTGTTGCACGACTACGGGATCGAGATCGGCGCGGGCGTCGGCGTCTGGGCCGATCAGGTGTGGCGGATCGGGCTGATGGGCTACAACGCCCGACCCGCCGTCGTCACGCTGATCCTCGGCGCGTTGCGCGAGGTCCTCGCCCGCTGACTTCGCCGCGACTAGGCGGCGTCGAGACGGGCCAGTTCCTCGTCGGTCAGCTGTAGCCCGCCGGCCTGCGCGGAGTCCGTGATCGTCTCCGGCCGGCTTGCACCCGGGATCGGCACGACGTGCCCGCCCTTGGCCAGCAGCCACGCCAGGCACACCTGCTGTGGGCTCACGCCGTACTGAGATGCGATCTCGGCGTACGGGGCGAACGACGACCCGAGGTCACCGGCCTTGCTGATCCCGCCGAACGGACTCCACGGCAAAAAGG
>JACCXW010000457.1 GCA_013696785.1 Geodermatophilaceae bacterium
GTCTTCACCACTGCGTACACGACCCGCTCCTGACTCCGTCGATCCGCGCCGGAACGTCGTTCCGGCCCATGCTGTCTGGGTCGCGGGTTCGCGGCACACGGCCGGCTGACCCACCCAAGAGGCGTGCTGAGTTCACGGCACGCAACGCACCACAGTACCTGACGGCAGGCGGCGGAGACGAAACGAGCCAGCGCCATGGCTCGCCCTCGGGCCACGGTCGGTCACGGGGTGACCGTGCTGTCGAGTCGCTGACCCCGCTGTTTGCCGCCCCTCCCCCCGATGATCATGGATCTCGACCGGTCCTGCCCGGCCGACTCCCATGATCTTCGGGATCGTCGACGAGGCTGCTGGCTCAGTCCTCCGTGCTCGGCGGTCCCGCCGGCCGGCTCGCTGCTCGACGACGTCGGCGTGGCTGCTCAGCTGCGGAGGCAAGCTCGGCGGGCGGCGACTCGAACGGGTCCACCGACACAGCCTCGGGGACGGACTCGGACGGGTGCACCGGCGCAGACTCAGCCGCCGTCGTGGGGACGGTCTCCGGCGTATTCAGGGCTCCGGGCGTGGACTCGCCCGGAGCGTCGGGCACCGTCTCCGTGGCAGCCGCAGGGATCCGCTCGACGACCGCCTCGGCGATGTCGGCCGCGGCCTCCTGCCCGCCTTTCTCAGCCTCTGCGGCTGCCGTGGAGGCAGGCTCCGCGGCTACTTCAGGCACGACGCCACTGTCCGCGGAGATCGCCGTCGTGGTCGCACTGGCGGCTCGACGACGGCGGCGTGACGCAGGCTGAGCGGAGATCTCGGTGCCCACTGCACTGTCCGGTTGGCCGGCGCCGTCCGAAAGGCCGGCGGTCTCCGCTGGACCGGAGGTGTCTGCCGGTGCGCGCCCAGAAGTCGCCGCCGAGGCCGCGAACGTCGCGGCCGCGACAGACCGCGGTCCGGGAGCATTGGGATCCAGCGTCGGCAGCACGGCCGCCGCCTTCGCCGACGACGATCTGGTTCCACGCCCGGACTGCTCGCCCGTACCTGAACGCCGATCGGAACGATCGTTGTCGCTCGGCCGCCGGGAACTGTCATCCACCGGCTCTGCGTGCACGATGATGCCGCGCCCGTTGCAACAGTCGCACGGCTCGGAGAACGCCTCGAGCAGCCCCTGCCCGACCCGCTTACGGGTCATCTGAACCAGTCCCAGTGACGTCACCTCGGCGACCTGGTGCTTGGTCCGATCGCGGCCGAGGCACTCGGTGAGCCTGCGCAGGACCAGATCCCGGTTGCTCTCCAGCACCATGTCGATGAAGTCGATCACGATGATGCCGCCGATGTCGCGCAGTCGGAGCTGACGAACGATCTCCTCGGCAGCCTCGATGTTGTTCCGGGTGACGGTCTGCTCGAGGTTGCCCCCGGAGCCGATGAACTTCCCGGTGTTGACGTCGATGACCGTCATCGCCTCGGTGCGGTCGATGACCAGCGAACCACCGGAGGGCAGATAGACCTTGCGGTCCAGGGCCTTGAGCAGTTGCTCTTCGACCCGAACTTCGGCGAACAGGTCGCGCTCGCCCTCATGCTTTGCCAGCCGGGGCGCCAGATCAGGGGCGACGTGTGCGACGTAGTCCTGCAGCGTCTCCCAGGCCTCGTCGCCGGACACGGTGAGACGGGAGAAGTCCTCGTTGAAGACGTCCCGGACGACGCGGATGGCCAGGTCCGGCTCTTCGTAGAGCAGGGAAGGCGCGCTCGTACCGGACTGGGCGGCACGCTCGCTGATGACCTCCCACTGCGCCTTTAGCCGGTTGACGTCGCGGGTCAGCTCTTCCTCGCTGGCCCCCTCTGCCGCCGTGCGGATGATGACGCCTGCGCCCTCGGGCACGATCCGTCGCAGGATCTCCTTGAGCCGCTGCCGCTCGATGTCGGGCAGCTTGCGACTGATGCCGGTCATCGACTCGTTCGGCACGTAGACGAGATACCGCCCTGGGAGGCTGATCTGACTCGTCAGCCGCGCCCCCTTCTGCCCGATCGGGTCCTTGGAGACCTGCACCAGAACCTTGTCGCCGGACTTCAGCGCGTGCTCGATCGAGCGGGACTTGCCGGCCAGGCCGGCGGCGTCCCAGTTGACCTCCCCGGCGTAAAGAACGGCATTACGGCCCTTGCCGATGTCGATGAAGGCGGCCTCCATGCTCGGCAGCACGTTCTGCACCCGGCCGAGATAGACGTTTCCGGCGAACGCCGTGGCGCTCGCCTTGGTCACGTAGTGCTCGACGAGGATCGAATCCTCCAGGACGGCGATCTGCGTTCGATCGCCCTGCTGACGCACCACCATCACCCGGTCGACGGCCTCGCGGCGGGCAAGGAACTCGGCCTCGCTCAGGATCGGCGGTCGGCGGCGGCCTTGGTCGCGCCCGTCACGGCGACGCTGGCGTTTGGCTTCCAACCTGGTCGAGCCGCGGACGCCCTGGACCTCGTCGGCGGCACGTTCTCGAGTGCGCGGTGCGCTGCCCGCGCCGGGATCCTCCTCCGCGTCCTCGCCCCGGCGACGGCGGCGGCGGCGGCGTTTGGTCCCGGAGCCCTCACCCTCACCACCTGTGCCGTCACCACCGGCGCCGTCACCACCTGCATCGTCATCTGAGGCTGTCTCACCAGCCGCGGCACGAGGCGCGGATTCCGCCGAAGCGTCACCCGACCCATCGTCGGCCGCTCGGCCGGCGTCCGCCTCGTCGCCTTCCGACGGCCGGTCGTCATC
>JACCXW010000458.1 GCA_013696785.1 Geodermatophilaceae bacterium
AACTCCTTCGACGAGGCGATCGCGTTGCCGACGGCGAAGGCCGCCCGGCTGGCCCTGCGGACGCAACAGGTGCTCGCGCACGAGACGGACATCACGGCCACGGTCGATCCGTTCGCGGGCTCTTACGTCGTGGAATCGATGACCGACGAGGTGGAGTCGCTCAGCCGGGGGCTGATGGACCAGGTCGAGGAGATGGGCGGGGCCGTCGAGGCGATCGAGCGCGGTTTCCAGAAGGCAGAGATCGAACGGTCGGCGTACGACGTCACTGTGTCCATCGAGGACGGGTCGCGGGTCGTGGTCGGCCAGAACCGGTTCACCGTCGAGCACGACGAGCGTTACGAGCCGCTGCGGGTCGACCCGGCGATCGAGGCGAACCAGAGCAAGCAGCTCTCTGAACTGCGTGAACGCCGGTCGAACGACGACGTACGCCGAGGGCTGGACGGGATCCGGCGCGCGGCGGAGGGCACCGACAATGTGCTGCCGCCGCTGAAGGAGGCCCTCGCCGCCCGGGCGACGGTGGGCGAAGTCAGCGACGCGATGCGCGAGATCTGGGGCAGCTACTCGCCCACTGAGAGTCTGTGACCGGGCGCAACTAGACTCATCGTCCGTCCCCGTCCGTTCTCGAGTCCCAGGTCGTGCGTGTGAGTCTCAGTTGGCTGGACCGGTGGGTCGAGGACCACACCGACGACCAGATCGCGCTTCGCCGCCAGTTGCACGCCTATCCCGAACTCAGCTTCGGCGAGAACCAGACGACGGAGCTGCTGGCGTCGACGCTGCGGTCGGCCGGACTGAATCCGCAGATCCTTCCCACCGGCACCGGGCTGATCTGTGACGTCGGCGAGGGAGAGCGCGTGGTCGGTTTCCGAGCCGACATCGACGCTCTTCCCTTGCGGGACCTGAAGTCGGTGCCGTACCGGTCCACAGTGGACGGTGTGTGCCACGCCTGCGGCCATGACGCGCACGCGACCATTGCGATCGGCGTCGCGCTGGCGCTTGCAAGCGCGCCGGCATTGCCCGGCCGCGTTCGGCTGATCTTCCAGCCGGCCGAGGAGACGATCCCGGGCGGTGCGCAGGCGGTGCTGAGCAGCGGTGGGCTCGACGGCCTGGAGCGGGTGTTCGCGTTTCACTGCGACCCGCGTCTGGACTGCGGCCAGGTCGGCCTGCTGGCCGGGCCGATCACGGCGGCTGCGGACTCCGTCGAGGTGACGTTGCGAGGTCCAGGAGGGCACACCGCCCGACCGCATCTCACCGTGGATCTCGTCGACGCGCTGGCCCGGGTCGTCACCAGCCTGCCGGGCTTGTTGTCGCGCCAGGTCGACCCGCGGGCGGGGCTCTCGCTGGTGTGGGCGGCGATCGGTGCCGGCATCGCGCACAACACGATCCCGGAGACGGGTCGATTGCGCGGGACAGTTCGGGTCCTGCGGCGCGAGGCGTGGGACGACGCGGAGAAGCGCGTCTGCAGTCTCATCGAGCAGGTGGTGGCCCCGACCGGCGCCGAGGTGACGATCGACTACACGCGCGGCGTTCCTCCGGTCGTCAATGACGCCGGGTGCGTCGAGCTGCTGCGCTCCGGAGTCATGGATGCCCTGGGCGCTGATGGTGTGGCCGAAACCGTGCAGAGCATGGGGGCGGAGGACTTCGGCTGGTACGCCGACGTCGCGCCGATCGCGCTCGCCCGGCTCGGCACGGCCAGCGGCGGACGGGAACTCGACCTGCACCAGGGCAGCTTCGACATCGACGAGCAAGCGCTGGCCATCGGCGTACGGGTGATGACCCGCACCTTGCTGACGAGCCTCACTCGCCCGGGGAGCTAGGAACGCCGCATCATCCAGGCGCCCATCATCCGATGATCTCGGGATGTGGCCGGCCAGGACCGGTGGAAGCCCGAGATCATCGCGCTGGGCACCGGCGGTTCAGCGAGATCATCTACCTCGGTATGTAGAAGACGACGTACCCCTCGTCGCGATCGGGGAGGGGCAGATCGGCAATGGACGGTGCGCTCACCAGGGCGGTGCCCACGTCGAGTGCGAGGGACTGCCCAAAGGAGTCGGCGACATCGGCTTCCGGCGACGGGATGATCCGGTTGGGCCGCCACTGACCGCCGGTGTGCGCATACACATGCACCCGGCCGGCGGCGGGGCCTCCCAGCACTGTGGCGTCCGGCTCACCGACCAGGAGAACGGGTCCGCGCCGAACAGTTCGAGGCCGTGCGGGTCCAAGGCGGTGAGACGTGCCTGGGTCGCCCAGCCCCGGCGGACCGTACGTACACCGACGCCGTTCCCTCGTTGCCTCGGGGTCCGATGTCGCTGTAGGACGCGCCGACGACGGCCGTGTCTCCACCGAGAGCGACCGCTTCACCCTGCTGATCGGCATCGGGGTCGGGGTCGGGGTCGGACAGCGTCGCGGCGAGGATCCAGCCCTCGGTCGTGCGGTCGAACAGGTACCCCGCGCCGACCTGGCTGCGCAGTGGCAGGGCACCCACGAGCAAGCTGTCGCCGGAGATCGCCACGCTCGTCCCGAAGCGCTGCCGGGCATCGGCCGCAGGGGCGGTCAACATAGCCTCCTGGGCCCATGTGTCGCCGTCCCGGGAGAACACGTACGCCGCGCCGGGGCCGTCCAAGGCGTAGGCGGCGCCGACGACGGCGTAGTCACCGTCGACCGCCACGTCCTCGCCGCAGACGTCGGTGACGTCGGTGTCCGAACCGGTGACTTTCATTGTCCGGATTCCGCGCTCCGGCGCCGCCAGCCCGCTGGCGTCGGCAGCCGCGGCAGCATCCGGAGCACCGGCGAGTGCGGAGGGCGCGCTGATCACGGTGGCCGCGACGAGCCCGATCAGCACGCTGGCGGGGCCGAGAGCAGTCGGGCCGCGCCCGGTGTCCATCGTCGGAACATGGACTCCTCACTTCCCCGTTTGGTCCTGCGCGCCTAGCGATCGCCAGAGGGTGTCTGGTGTTTCGAAGCCTACGTGCCGATCGAGCGGCACTCACGAGACCGAAGCGCCGATACGTAGTCCGCTGGGGCGCCGGCCAACTCGGCCGCGTCGGCCAGCACGCCGAGGTAGCGCGCCGAAGGGAGGCCGCCCTCGAAGGCGTCCAGCACGTAGGCCCACGCGAGTACGTCGCCGGACATCGAATGGGTCAGCACCCGGAGCTTGCGGTACAGCCCGTGGTCCGCACCCTCCCAGGCGTCCAGCGTCCGCTCGTCCAGCCGGGTGATGTCGTACAGCGCGACGAACACCTCGCCGGCTGGGTCGGGCACGATCGTCGCGAGCGCCCCTTCCCAGCCGAGCTGTTCGCCGCCGAACGTCAGCCGCCAACCACGTACCCAGCCCGTGCCGGCCGCCGGTGAATGCGGGCAGCGCTCGAGCATCTGCCCCGGGTCCATGTTGGACCCATAGGCGGCGTACAGGGCCATGACGCCGAGCGTAACGACGGCTGGGAGACTGGACGCGAAAGCCGCGCCCACGAGGAGTCAGCCTGTGAGTACGCCGCTGGACGCAGCTGGGCCGCGGATCGTCATCATCGGCGGCGGCCCGGCCGGCTACGAGGCCGCACTGGTCGCGGCACAGCTCGGCGCGGCAGTGTCCATTGTGGACAGTGACGGTCTCGGCGGTGCGTGCGTCCTCTACGACTGCGTGCCGTCCAAGACGTTCATCGCCACCAGCGGCGCGATGACGGCGGTGCGCGAGTCCCCCACGCTCGGCGTACAGGCAGGTGATCTGGAAGACGTCCACATCGACGCCGGGGTGGTGTACGGCCGGGTCAAGGCACTGGCGCTCGCCCAATCCGCCGACGTGCGGGCGCGGTTGCTCCGCGACGGTGTCGAACTGCTGTCGGGGATCGCCCGGTTCGCCGACGCGCAGCCTGGACTCGCCCGGCATCAGATCCAGGTGGAGTCCGCAGCCGGCGAGCGCACCGACCTCGCGGCCGACGTCGTGCTGATCGCGACCGGTGCCAGCCCGCGGATCGTGCCGGGTGCCGAGCCTGACGGCGACCGGGTACTGACCTGGCGGCAGGTGTACGACCTCGACGGCCTGCCTGAGCACCTCATCGTCGTGGGGTCGGGCGTGACCGGAGCGGAGTTCGCAAGCGCGTACACCGAGCTGGGTGTCCCCGTCACCCTGGTGAGCAGCCGGGATCGCGTGCTGCCGGGGGAGGACGCCGACGCGGCCGCCGTCCTTGAGCAGGTCTTCGCCGAGCGCGGCACAGAGATCGTCAAGGGGGCCCGCGCGTCCACGGTCACCCGCGTCGGGGACGGGGTGGAAGTGGTGCTGGACGACGGTCGCCGGCTGGCTGGTTCGCACGCGCTGATGACCGTCGGGTCGGTGCCCAACACCGCCGACCTCGGCCTGGACACCGTCGGGGTCGAGTTGGGCCCGGGTGGTTTCATCGCCACGGACCGGGTCTCCCGCACGAACATTCCGGGGGTGTACGCCGCCGGCGATTGCACCGGCGTGCTGATGCTGGCCTCCGTCGCGGCGATGCAGGGGCGGATCGCGATGTGGCACGCGCTCGGCGAGGCGGTCGCCCCGCTGCAGCTGAAGACGGTGTCCGCCAACGTGTTCACCCACCCGGAGATCGCGACGGTCGGGCTGTCGCACAAGGCGATCGAGGAGGGCACCGTGCCGGGCCGGGTCGTCACACTTCCGTTCGCGACGAACGCACGGGCGAAGATGGCCGGCCTGAGCCAGGGCTTTGTCAAGCTGTTCTGCCGGCACCCGACCGGGGTCGTCGTGGGCGGTGTCGTCGTGGCGCCGTACGCCTCCGAGCTGATCCTGCCGATCACGCTCGCCGTCCAGAACGGCCTCACCGTGGCGCATCTCGCGCAGACGTTCGCGGTCTATCCGTCGATGAGCGGATCGATCACCGAAGCCGGCCGGCAGCTGATGGCCCATGGCGATCTGGACTGACGCGGGCGTGGATGACGGCCTGGACGTGGCGTATCTGCGGGCGCACCCGCAGAATCTCGACCGTTTGATCGAGCATCAGCGCATCCGCACCACACCGCTGCCCGGGGGTGACACCTGCCGGGCCGAGCGGCTCACCCTGGACGACGGCAGTTCGGTGTTCGCCAAGTCCCTGCTGCAAGCGGAGCCAGGGTTCTTTGCCAGCGAGGTGGCTGGGCTGCGCTGGCTCGGCGATCACGTGCCGGTCCCCGAGGTGATCGCCGGCACGGAGTCGACGCTGCTGTTGTCATGGATCGAGCCGGGTGCGTCGACTCCCGCTGCCGCCGAGGATCTCGGCCGGTCGTTGGCTGCACTGCACGCGTCGGGCGCGGACGCGTTCGGTGCCGTCTGGCGGGGGTGGATCGGGCGGCTGCCGATGGACAACTCGCCCGCCTCGTCGTGGCCGGAGTTCTACGCCGGGCAGCGCGTCATCCCCTTCGTCCGGCAGGCGGTCGACGCAGGACGGATGACCGTGGCGGACGCCGTAGTCGTGGAAAGGGCGCTCGATCACATCGGGAACGTCGGCGTACCGGTCGAACCGCCGTCGCGACTGCACGGCGACCTGTGGTCCGGCAACGTGCTGTGGTCGGCCGCGGGTCCGGCGTACCTGGTGGATCCGGCCGCGCACGGCGGCCACCGCGAGACCGACCTGGCGATGCTGGCTCTGTTCGGCCTGCCGCACCTGGACCGCGTCTTCTCGGCGTACGACGAGGCAGCACCGCTGGGCCTGGGTTGGCGGGAACGGGTGGGGCTGCACCAGTTGCACCCGCTCGCCGTGCACGCAGCGATGTTCGGAGCCGGGTACGGCGCCCGCGCGGCCCAGCTGGCCCGGCGGTATGTGTGAGCACGGCTGCCGACCGGTGGCGGGCCGAGCTCGAGGCCTGGACCATCCCTGACGAGATCCTGGCCGCCGCGCCGGAATCGCCGTACGGCTTCCCGGCCGGGATGTTCACCGCCGAGGCGGACCCGGCGGACACGCCCTCACACCGGCGGGCACGGGAGGTGCTGCCGATGGGCGGCACCGTCCTCGATGTGGGCTGCGGCGGCGGTGGCGCTGCGATGGCACTCGTCCCGACGGTGGGACTCGTCACCGGCGTCGATTCGGCGCCGCACATGGTCGAGGCATTCGCCGCCGCGGCGGACGCGCGAGGGGTGGCGCACCGAGAAGTTCTCGGCAGCTGGCCCGATGTGGCGGTGGAGGCTGGCAAGGCCGACATCGTGGTGGCGCACCACGTGACGTACAACGTGGCCGACCTGGTGCCCTTCGCCCTCGCCCTTGACAACGCCGCTCGGCGTCGGGTGGTGGTGGAGATGACCGACGTACACCCCTGGGTGCCGACCAACGACCTGTGGCTGCGATTTCACAACCTGGCGCGGCCGGCCGGCCCGAGCGCGCGGCTCTGCGCGGAAGTGCTTACCGCTGCCGGACTGGACGTCCGCAGCCAGAGGTGGCAGCGCCCCGCCCGGCGAACGGACCGCGCCGGGACGGTCTCGTTCATCCGCCGCCGGCTCTGCCTGCCGGTCGGGGCCGAGCCCGAGGTCGACGCCGCGCTGCCCGCGGACTACCAGTTCCAGCTGCGGGCGGTCACCACGCTCTGGTGGGAGCCCACGCCCCGGCGATCATGAACTTTCGGACAAGCTGAACACGGCGATTCCGGACCAAACGGACCACGGATCTTCATGATCGCCGCGTTTGAGGGGTCAGAGTTTGGCGGCGACGATGTCGATCTGCTTGATGTCCGGCGGTGAGCTGAGCAGGTCGTCAGCCTTCTCCATGAGCGCGGCCGCGATCGGTCCGTTGAGGTGCGCCTGCCGGCCCTCGTCGCCGGGGAAGACGTCGAAGATGCCGTACGTCGAGTCATCGATCTTGACGGCGAACCAGGCCGTTGTGTCTGGTTCCTGCTCCGCGAGTGGGAGGGCACTCTCCAGGAATGCGGCCAGCTCGGCCTCCTTGCCGGGCTTGGCGCTCAGCGTTGCAAGCAGTCCGACTGTGACCATGATTAAGCTCCCGTTGCTCGTCCGGATCGTGACCCAACCGTACGCAGGTTGCTGCCTGCCGCGCTGCAGTTCGCCAACGATGTGAGCGTCGAGTCAACCGCGGGTCAACAGCTCATCGAGTAATCGCCTTCCCGATGGAAGGCCGCGAGGTGCCCTCAGAAGATCAGGTCGCGGACGCGCTGCACGATAGGGGCGGCTCCGTCCATGGTGTTCGAGGCAACTGTCCACAGTCGCCGGGACGAGGGCTCGAAGGCGCTGCGGAAGGACACTCCGTGGTCGCCGCCGTCGAGCACGACCACAGAACCGTCGAGCCAGACGCCCCAGCCGTAGTGCATCCGGTGCGCGGGCGGCCCGGCCGACTGCGGTGAGATCATCTGCTGCACCCATCCGGCGGACACGATGCGGCCCGCGACCAGTGCCGCCCAGAACCGCCGAACGTCGCTGACCGTGGTGTACGCCCCGCCGTCGCCGTTGCCGCGGACAGGAGCCGCGAAGACGTTCGTCCGCCCATCTTCGAGGTACCCCACGGCGGCGTAGCCGGGTAGGGCGTCGAGGCGGAAGAAGGCGCTCTCGACCATCTCGGCCGGCCCGAACACCCGTTCGTCCACGAGCTCGTGGAAGCCTCGCCCGCAGACCCGCTCCGCGATCAGCGCCAACACGACGTACCCGCCGTTGCAGTAGCTGAATTGGGTCCCTGCGGGGAACGCGGGGGGCAGACCGCTCAGCGCAACCAGGTAGTCCTCGGTATTCACGAGCCGGTAGCCCGGCACGTGCGGTGGCAGCTGACCAGTCTCGTGATCGATGAAATCGCCGATGCCGGACGTGTGGGCCAGCAGGTGCTCGACGGTCACGTCGTCGCCGACGAGGGGCAAGTCCTCACCGAGCAACGACCGGGCGGTGCTCGTCAACGACAGGACTCCCTCAGAGAGCAGGCTGCCAATGACCAACGCCGTGAACGCCTTGGTGCCGCTCGCGATCGCGAAACGAGTGGACCGCGTCATGGGCACCTGGTGGGCACGATGGGCCAGCCCGTAGGCACCCTCCCAGTCAACCTGGTCGCATGACCCGATCGAGACCACCCCGCCGAATTCGGCAGGCAGGACCGCCTCGATCTCCCGCCCCCAGTCAGTCACCGCAGCACTAAAGCACACCCCCGACGCGAGGCCGCTTCCTTTCTGGTCGCCGGAGCCCGGTCGATCAACCCGGCAGGTGGAGCCGGGGCCGGCGGTCAGTCTGTGATCTCGCAGATCACCGAACCGCTGGTGACGACGGCCCCGACCTCGGCCGCCAGCCCCGACACGGTGCCGTCCTTGTGCGCGTTGAGGGGCTGCTCCATCTTCATCGCCTCGAGCACGACGATGAGGTCACCGGCTGAGACCCTCGCTCCGTCCTCGACGGCGATCTTGACGATCGTCCCCTGCATCGGGCTGGTCAACGCGTCGCCGCTCGCGGCCGCGCCCGCCCGGGTCCCGCCGGCCCGACGGGGGGCCGTCTTCTTGATCTTGGCGCCGGCGCCCAGGCCGGCCGGGAGCGACACCTCCAGCCGCCTGCCACCGACCTCCACGACCACCGTCTCCCGCTCGGCCACGTCCTCATCAGGCTCTACGGCGTCGGCGTACGGCGGGATGTCGTTGTCGAACTCGGTCTCGATCCAGCGGGTATGGACGCTGAACGCCGCCCCGTCGGCGGGCGCGAACGCGGGATCGTCGACGACGGTGCGGTGGAAGGGCAGCAGCGTGGCCAGCCCCTCGACCTGCATCTCGGCCAGCGCGCGCCGGGAACGCTCCAGCGCGTTCTCGCGGCTGCTACCGACCACGATCAGCTTGGCGAGCAGTGAGTCGAACGCGCCGCCGATGACCGACCCTGCCTCGACGCCGGAATCCACGCGTACGCCGGGGCCGGCCGGCGGCCCCCACGCGGTGACGGTCCCGGGGGCGGGCAGGAAGCCGCGGCCGGCGTCCTCGCCGTTGATACGGAACTCGAAGGCGTGCCCGCGTGGCTCCGGATCCTCGGTCAGTGCCAGCTTCTCGCCCGCGGCGATCCGCAGCTGCTCGCGGACGAGGTCCAGCCCCGTGGTCTCCTCGCTGACGGGGTGCTCGACCTGCAGCCGGGTGTTGACCTCGAGGAAGGAGATCGTTCCGTCGGCGGCGACGAGGTACTCCACGGTCCCGGCGCCGTGGTAGCCGGCCTCGGCGCAGATCGCCTTGGCCGAGGCATGTATCTCGGCCCGCTGCTCGTCGGTGAGGAACGGCGCGGGCGCCTCCTCCACGAGCTTCTGATGCCGCCGCTGCAATGAGCAGTCCCGCGTGCCGACCACGATGACGGTGCCGTGGGTGTCGGCGAGGATCTGTGCCTCGACGTGCCGAGGCTTGTCGAGGTACCGCTCGACGAAGCATTCGCCGCGACCGAACGCGGATTCGGCCTCCCGGACGGCCGAGGCGAAGAGTTCGGGGATCTCCTCGATGGTGTGAGCGACCTTGAGTCCCCGGCCGCCGCCGCCGAAGGCCGCCTTGATCGCCACCGGTACGCCGTGCTCCTCGGCGAACGCGACCACCTCATCCGGTCCGCTCACCGGCTCCTTGGTCCCAGGGACCAGCGGTGCGCCGGCCTTGGTTGCGATGTGCCTGGCCTGAACCTTGTCGCCGAGGGCCAGGATCGCCTCCGGCGTCGGCCCCACCCAGGTCAGCCCGGCGTCGATGACGGCCCGCGCGAAGTCGGCGTTCTCGGCGAGGAAGCCGTAGCCGGGATGCACTGTGTCCGCCCCGGACTTCTGGCACGCCTCGATGATCTTGTCGATCACGAGATAGGACGCACCCGGTGTGGTCCCGCCGAGGGCGAAGGCCTCGTCGGCCATCCGGACGTGCACGGCGTCTCGGTCCGGCTCGGCGTAGACCGCGACGCTGGTGAGGCCGGCATCCCTGCAGGCGCGGATGACGCGCACGGCAATCTCGCCGCGATTGGCGATCAGGACCTTCTGCACAGGTCGCGTTCCCTCCTCGGCACCTCAGCGCTCGACGTGAGGGCTGAGTCTAGGACGCCCGCCACAGCGCCGTGATCGATACGCCGTGCTGCGCCAGCAGCCGGCGCAATACAGGCAGCGACAATCCGATGACCGTGCCGGGGTCCCCCTCGATGCCGTCGACGAACGGCCCGCCCAGTCCGTCGATCGTGAACGCGCCGGCGACCCGCAACGGTTCTCCCGAGGCGATGTACGCCGCCAACTCGGTCGTCGTCGGCCGGCCGAAGCGAACAATCGTCGAGCTGACCTCGCTGAAGCGAGTCCCCGTCTCGGTGGCTACCAGGCAGTGCCCGGTGTGCAGCACGCCGGCCCGCCCCGCCATCCGATGCCAGCGTCGCTCCGCCTCAGCGGCGTCGGCCGGCTTGCCCAGCACCTCCCCGTCGAAGTCCAGCGCCGAGTCGCAACCGAGCACCAGCGCAGTCCCGCCGCCGCTCCCACTCATGCTGGTGGCCACGGAAGCGGCCTTGGCCTCGGCCAGTGCTCGGACGAGGCTGGCGGCATCCGGTGCGCCGACGCCCGACTCGTCCACCCCGCTGACAATGACCTCGGGCTCGATCCCGGCAGCTTGCAGCAGCCGCAGCCGTCCCGCTGACGCGCTGGCGAGCACGAACCGGGGCGGCTCACCCAGCATGATGGTGGGGCGGTCCGTCGGCGTGTCGCGGTGTGTCCCGCCCCATGATCACCGACCGGGTGATCGGCGCCAGACGCCCGGGCCGGCTCGCAGGGGCGCGCGCAGCCGGGACCGCCGATCACGCCAGCCCGAGGGACCGCGGCCCGGGGCCGGCTCGGTGCGCGTCAGCACGACGACGAGCAGGGCGGCCAGCTCCTCGTCCGTCGGCTCCCCGCGCAGGACCCGCAGCACGGCCTTGCCGTCGTTGCCGCTCTGCTGCCTCATAGCGGGATGTTGCCGTGCTTCTTCGGCGGCAGCGACGCGCGTTTGTTGCGGAGCAGTCGCAGCGCGCGGACGACGTAGGACCGGGTGAACGACGGCGGGATGATCGAGTCGATGTAGCCACGCTCGGCGGCGATGTAGGGGTTGGCGAGGGTGTCCTCGTACTCGCTGACGTACGTCGCCCGAGCGGCGTCCGGGTCGGCCGCCTCGGCGAGCTCACTCCGGTACAGGATGTTGACCGCTCCCTGCGCCCCCATCACGGCGATCTGCGCCGTCGGCCAGGCCAGGTTGATGTCGGCGCCGAGGTGCTTGGAGCCCATGACGTCGTACGCCCCGCCGTAGGCCTTGCGGGTGATGACGGTGACCTTCGGGACCGTCGCCTCGGCATAGGCGTAGATGAGCTTCGCCCCGCGGCGGATGATGCCGCCCCACTCCTGGTCGGCCCCGGGCAGGAAGCCGGGGACGTCGACGAACGTGAGGACGGGGACGTTGAACGCGTCGCAGGTCCGGACGAAACGCGCTGCCTTCTCCGAAGCCTCGATGTCCAGGCAGCCGGCGAGGTGCAGGGGCTGGTTGGCGACGACCCCGACCGACCGGCCCTCGATCCGGCCGAAGCCGCACAGGATGTTCGGGGCGAACAGTTCATGGATCTCCAGGAAGTCACCCTCGTCGAGGATGTGCCGGATGACCTCGTGCATGTCGTACGGCGTGTTTGCCGAGTCCGGGATGAACGTGTCCAGCTCCCGGTCCTCGTCGGTGATCCCGTCGGGGATGGACACGTCGAACTCCACGTCGTACGCCGGGGTGTCGTCCAGGTTGTTGCTCGGCAGGAACGACAGCAGCGCCTTGACGAAGTCGATCGCTGCCTGCTCGTCGGCGGCCATGTGGTGGGCGACCCCGGACTTCGTGTTGTGGGTCCGCGCTCCGCCGAGTTCTTCCATCGGCACGTCCTCGCCGGTCACGGTCTTGATCACGTCCGGGCCGGTGATGAACATGTGCGATGTCTGGTCGACCATCACGGTGAAGTCGGTGATGGCGGGGGAGTAGACCGCGCCGCCGGCGCATGGCCCCATGATCAGGGAGATCTGCGGGATGACGCCGGAGGCCTGCACGTTGCGGAAGAAGATCTCGCCGTACAGGCCGAGGGAGACCACCCCCTCCTGGATCCGCGCGCCGCCGGAGTCGTTGATCCCGATCAGTGGGCAGCCGTTTCGCATCGCGAGATCCATGACCTTGACGATCTTCTCCCCGAACACCTCACCGAGGCTGCCGCCGAAGACCGTGAAGTCCTGCGCGAAGACGCACACCGGCCGGTCGTCCACGGTGCCGTACCCGGTCACGACTCCGTCGCCGTACGGCCGGATCTTCTCCTGCCCGAACGCCGTGCTGCGGTGCCGGGCGAGCTCGTCGGTCTCGATGAACGAGCCGGGGTCGAGAAGCATGTCGATCCGCTCGCGGGCGGTCATCTTGCCGCGCGCGTGTTGCTTGTCGACCGCCCTGGCGGACCCGGCGTGGACCGCGTCGTCGTTGCGCTTGATCAGGTCCGCGAGCTTGCCCGCCGTCGTGTGGACGTCCGGTTTCTGATCCTCGGGGAGGTCGATGCTTTCGGCTTCGGGTTGCGCGGTCACGGCTGGCTAGCCTAGCCAGGTCCCGGCCGAAACTGAGCGCCGCCGCTGAACGTCGCGGCGCCGGCCAGGGGCGGAGCACCCATGAGAGCCGGCCCCGTCGGGGCGGGCGGAAGCTCGCCGACACCTTGCCCTCCACACGCTTGCCTGTCTATGCTTCGCCGCACATCGGGGTCGGGGGACACATGAAAAGTATTGTCGTTGGTGGCTGGCTGCCCGCAGTTCGAGGCGGCTTGTGCATGGTGACCGTGGCGCTCCTCGCAGCCACCACGGGCCCGGCCGCAGACGCGTCCGCGCAGGCCCAACCGGGCTCCCTTCCGGCCGTAGCTGCGGCCGAACCGTTCTCGCCTGACGTGGCGGCGTTGCTGCCGGACACCCTGCGGGGGACGCGACCGAACATCGTGCTTGTCGTCAGCGATGACCAGACGGTGGACTCGATGCGGTACATGCCCTACATGCAGGGACAGCGGGACAGCGGCGCCTACGTCTTCTTCACGCAGGCCGAGACGAACAACCCGCTCTGCTGCCCGGGGCGGGCCTCGATCCTCACCGGACAGGTCGACACTCGGACCGGGGTCGAGAACAACACGCAGGCAGGCAACATCCGACCAGCAGAGACGCTCGGTTCGCCCCTGCGCGACGTGGGATACCGGACCGGCTTGTTCGGGAAATTGCTCAACGGGTACAACGAATCAGGCGGGGTGTGGCCGGGCTGGGATGACTTCCAGCCGATCGAGAGCCGCAATATCTATGCCCAGTACAACTACGACGTTCTCAACAACGGCGTCCGCGAACACTACGCTAGTAGTCCCGAGGACTATCAGGTCGATGTTGTGACGGCGAAGTCCCTGGAATTCATCGATCAGACGCCGGCTGAACAGCCACTCTTCCTGTACGTCGCGCCCACGGCGACGCACACCCCATGGGTCGCGGCGCCGCGGCACCAGAACGCATTCGCCGACACCACGATCCCGCTGCCGGCCAATTGGGCCGAGGCCGACGTTTCGGACAAGCCGGCGTGGGTGCAGCAGTTGCCGCTGCCGGGTCGCGGCGGGGCGATCTCCCAGCGGCGCAAGCAGTACGCCGCCGGCCTGGCTGTCGACGACATGATGCGCGCCATCGACGAGCGGTTGACTGCTACCGGCCGGATGGACAACACCGTGGTCCTTTTCATCAGCGACAACGGGCTGTCATCGGGCCTGAACCGCTGGCCGTCGAAGATCTGCGAGTTGCGCGGGTGCGCCTCGATCCCGTTCGTCGTGCGCTACCCGGGACAGGCTGGTCGCACGGAGACGCGACTGGCGACCAACATCGACCTCGCCCCCACGGTGGTCGACCTTGCCGGCGCCGTACTGCCGGTTCAACCGGACGGCATCAGCCTGGTCGCGGCGCTGGAGGATCCCGAGGGGACGGTCAGCACCCGCGACGGCATCTTGCAGCACTGGGGAGGTGGTGACCAGAACGGGAGCTTCGCGCAGGACAAGGAGGGTACGCCGGGGTTCTACGGGATCCGAACCGACCAGTGGCGCTACGTCGAACTCACGAATCTCGCCGTCCAAGGCGCAACGGAATTCGAGCTGTACGACCAGGTGAACGACCCCGGCGAAATGATGAACCTCGCGGCTGTTCCGGCCTACGCCGCGATTCGGGAAAGCCTGCAGGGCCAGCTCTACGCCATGATCCGGGCCACGGGTGCGACACCCGGTGAGCCGCAGGGATCTTGGCGTCCTGCGGGCAGCCCGCCGCCGCCTTCGGGTGTGGACTTTCAGCTTCGCAACTCCAACACCGCCGGAACTCCTGATCTGTCCTTCTCCTATGGGCTCGCCGGTGACGTGCCGCTGGCGTGTGACTGGGACGGGGACGGCATCGACACGCCTGGCGTGTTCCGCGCCGGCGTCTTCCAGCTTCGTAACAGCAACTCCGCCGGCAAGCCGGCGAAATCGTTCGCCTACGGCCAGGCCGGAGACGTCCCGCTCTGCGGCGACTGGAACGGCAACAGCGTCGATACCATCGGGGTGTTCCGCGCCGGCACGTTCTACCTGCGCAACAGCAACAGCGCCGGAGCGAGCAACCTGACGATCGTCTACGGCGAACCCGCCGACACTCCCGTGGCGGGCGACTGGAACGGCGACGGCATCGACAGCATCGGGGTCGTACGGTCCGCCGGGTGGTACCTCAGCGACAAGAATCGCGCGCCGAAGACAGCGCACCAGTTCACGTTCGGTAAACTGGGCGACCAGCCTCTGGTCGGTGACTGGACCGGCAGTGGCGCAGACGCCGTCGGCGTCCGCCGAGACGAGAGGTTCCTCCTGCGCTTCGCGCTTGCTGCCGGTCCTCCGGACCTGTCCTTTGCCGTGGGAACGGCGACGGATGTCGGCCTAGCCGGCGACTGGGACGGTGCGGGCGGGTCGACCATCGGCATCGTGCGCGGACTCTGACCGCGTCCGCGGGGTGGTGTCCCCACGCACAGGCACCGGGCGGATGTGACAGCTGTCCCGGCTGCTGCAGCTGGCGGCTGGCTAGCCTGCACGGGTGTACGCCGACCTGAGCCGGCCTCCGCTCGATGCGGCGGCAGTCTCCCGTGCGGTGGTCTATGACGGCTCCCTGTGGCGCTCCCTGCGGGTCGTGGCCAGTACCGGATCGACGAACGCCGACCTCGCGGGGGCCGCGAGGGACGGTGCGCGCGAAGGTTGCGTGCTCGTTGCAGAGGAGCAGACCTCGGGTCGCGGTCGGCTGGACCGGGTCTGGACGTCGCCGGCGCAAGCGGGACTGACGTTCTCGGTGCTGCTGCGTCCTCCATCCGACATCCCGGTGAGTCGATGGGGATGGCTGCCGCTGCTCGCCGGGGTGGCGGTGGCCGAGGCAGTCCGGGGCCGCACCGGCGTGGCGACCCGACTCAAGTGGCCGAACGACCTGCTGCTGGGCGAGCAGCGCCGCAAGGCGGCCGGCGTACTGGCCGAGGTCGTCGACGACGCCGTCGTCATCGGGATCGGACTGAACGTGTCGACCCGGGCCGAGGAACTGCCCGAGGGCGCGACGTCGCTGACGGTTGAGGGTGCGGCCAGCGCCGACCGGGATCCGATCCTGCGGGCCATCCTGCGCGAGATCGAGTCCCGGTACCGCACGTGGTGCGGGGCGCTGGGCGACGCGGTCGCGGGCGGCCTGCTGACGGCGTACGTCGAGGTCTGCGACACCCTGGGCCGGGAGGTGTCGGTCATGGTCCCCAGCGGGGGAAGGATCGGCGGCCGCGCCGAGGCGATCGACAGCACAGGTCGGCTCGTCATCCGGACCGGTTCCGAGGTCCACGCAATGGCCACTGGAGACGTCACACACGTCCGCTGACCGGTGTGGGCGAAATGTCTCTAGGTGGCTGTTGAGGCTAGGTGCGCGGTGCACTTACAAACGTGACCGCAGTCACGGTTTGATCCCCGAGTGCCTTGCGCTGCCCGCCGGCAGCGCTTCCGACTGTGCACTGGGGTGATGGCAGATGACCGCGACCACAGAAAGCCAGGAAACGACAGCAGAGGCCGAGGAGCCAGTGGTCCACATTCTGTGGATCAACGCCGGCCTGAGCTGTGACGGCGACTCGGTGGCCTTGACCGCCGCGACGCAACCGAGCATCGAGGAAATCGCCCTGTCGGCGCTACCGGGGCTGCCGAAAGTGGCCGTGCACTGGCCGCTGATCGACTTCGACAACGGGCCGGTCGGTGGAGTCAACGACTTCATCGAATGGTTCTTCAAGGCCGAGCGCGGTGAGCTCGAGCCCTTCGTTCTGGTGATTGAGGGCTCGATCCCGAACGAGGCGATCAAGCCCGAGGGCTACTGGTGCGGCTTCGGCAACGACCCGGCAACCGGGCAGCCGATGACGACGAGTGAGTGGATCGACCGGCTCGCCCCCAAGGCGCTCGCGATTCTCGCCGTCGGGACCTGCGCGACGTACGGCGGCATCCACGCCATGGCCGGCAACCCCACCGGCGCCATGGGCGTACCGGACTACCTGGGCTGGGACTGGAAGTCCAAGGCCGGCCTGCCGATCGTGTGCGTGCCCGGGTGCCCGATCCAGGGCGACAACCTGTCCGAGACCATCGTCTACCTGCTCTACCAAGCCACTGGCGCCGCACCGATGATCCCGCTGGACGATCAGCTGCGCCCCACCTGGCTCTTCGGCGCGACGGTGCACGAGGGCTGTGACCGCGCCGGCTACTACGAGCAGGGCGACTTCGCGACCGAATACGGGTCGCCCAAGTGCATCGTCAAGCTCGGTTGCTGGGGCCCGGTCGTGAAATGCAACGTGCCGAAACGCGGCTGGATCAACGGCATCGGCGGCTGCCCGAACGTCGGCGGCATCTGCATCGCGTGCACCATGCCCGGCTTCCCGGACAAGTTCATGCCGTTCATGGACGAACCACCGGGCAGCAAGATCTCCACCCGCGGCAGCAAGGCGTACGGCGGTCTGATCCGCACCCTTCGCAGCGTGACGGCCAAGACGCTCGACGAGGAACCGAAGTGGCGCAAGAAGGGCCGTCAGCTCACCACCGGCTACCGGCCTCCGTGGTAAGTGCCTGAGTCCGATCCGAATCCCAGCCGACAGTTTGCGCGCCTAGACATTCAACGGGCCCAACTCACGTTTCTGGAAAGGCATGGCATATGACCGCCACAGAAGAGCGCAGAAGCAGCAGGACTGAGGGACGCACCGACCTCGTCGAGATGGCCTGGGACCCGATCACCCGAATCGTCGGCAGCCTGGGCATCTACACGAAGATCGACTTCAAGCAGAAGGAGGTCGTTGAGTGTCACAGCACCTCGTCGATCTTCCGCGGTTACAGCATCTTCATGAAGGGCAAGGACCCGCGCGACGCGCACTTCATCACCAGCCGCATCTGCGGCATCTGCGGTGACAACCACGCGACGTGTTCGGTGTACGCGCAGAACATGGCGTACGGCGTCGTGCCGCCGCACCTGGCTGAATGGATCATCAACCTCGGCGAGGCCGCGGAGTTCATGTTCGACCACAACATCTTCCAGGAGAACCTGGTCGGTGTGGACTACTGCGAGCGGATGGTCAAGGAGACCAACCCCGGCGTGCTGGAGATGGCCAACAAAACCGAGTGCCCGCACGCCGGTGATCACGGCTACCGCACCATCGGCGACATCATGCGCGCGCTCAACCCGATCGAGGGCGAGTTCTACCGCGAGGCGCTGCACGGCAGCCGCTACACGCGCGAGATGTTCTGCCTGATGGAGGGGCGCCACGTGCACCCGTCCACGCTGTACCCGGGCGGCGTCGGCACGGTCGCCACGATTCAGCTATTCACCGACTACCTGACCCGCCTGATGCGCTATGTGGAGTTCATGAAGCGGGTCGTGCCGATGCACGACGACCTCTTCGACTTCTTCTACCAGGCCCTGCCCGGCTACGAGGAGGTCGGTCGGCGGCGCGTGCTGCTCGGTTGCTGGGGCGCCTTCCAGGACCCCGACGTGTGCAACTTCGAGTACAGGGACATGTCCCGTTGGGGCAAGGCCATGTACGTCACGCCCGGCATCGTCGTCGACGGCAAGGTCGTCACCAACGACCTGGTCGACATCAACCTCGGCATCCGCATCCTGTTGGGCTCGTCGTTCTACGACGGCTGGGAGGACCAGGAGACGTTCGTCAAGCAGGACCCGCTGGGCAACCCGGTCTCGCAGGACAGTCCGTGGAACCAGACGACGATCCCGAAGCCCCAAAAGCGCGACTTCGACGGCAAGTAC